>NZ_JARAVO010000085.1:0-35502 GCF_033792805.1 Streptomyces sp. PA03-1a | reverse complement strand
CGCCACATGGGACTGTCCAAGCACACCGTCGACGCCTACCTCCGCCGCATCCGCGCCAAGCTCGGCATCTACAGCACCGCCGAACTCACCCGCACCGCCGTCGCCCTCGGACTGTGACCCCGTCCGCACGGTAGGTGACCGCACCCGGGGCGGCGGGCGCGGTGCCACCGCGGAGACACCGACCCGGCGACCACCCCGGCACCACGGATCACGACGTCGCACCCACCTCCACGCGCGCGGCACGCCGCGCACGAGCCAGGTTCACCCCGCTGGCGATGATCCCGATGTGGCTGAACGCCTGCGGGTGGTTGCCCGCGAACTCCCCCGTCGTGGGGTCGATCTGCTCCGACATCAGCCCGAGCGGGCTCGCCCGGCCGCACAGCGAGGCGTACAGCTCCTCGGCCTCCTCGATCCTGCCCTGGCCGGTCAGGTTGTCGACGAGCCAGAAGCTGCACAGGACGAAGGCCCCCTCGTCACCGGGGAGGCCGTCCGGCGACTCGTCGTGGAGGTAGCGGTGGAGCAGTCCGCCGCCGGCCGAGAGGCGGTCCGCGATCGCCGTGGCGGTGGCGACCATCCGCGGATGGCTCACGGGGACGACCTGCCGCAGCGGGAGCGCGAGCAGGCTGGCGTCGAGTCCACCGCCGCCGTCCAGGTACCGGCCGAGGGTGTGCACGTCCCCGTCCCACGCGCGCTCGAGGATCAGCCGGCTCAGTGCGTCCGCGGAGGCCCGCCACGCCGCGGTCCGACCGGGCAGGCCGAGCCGCTCGCCGATCGATGCCGCCCGGTCGAGGGCCACCTGGCACATCCCGGCGGAGTAGGTGAACACCCGGCCTTCGCTGCGCACCTCCCAGATGCCCTGGTCGGGTTCCCGCCAGGCCCGGTCGGCGGTCTCCGCGAGCCGGCACAGGCCGCTCCACAGCGCGGGCTGGAGGGCGCCGCCGGCGAGCAGCCACTGGTCCGCGCAGTCCAGCACCTCGCCGTAGACGTCGTGCTGACGCTGGTCGGCGGCTCCGTTGCCCCACCGTACGGGGGCCGAGCGCCGGTAGCCCTCCAGCCCGGGGTCCTCGGCCTCACCGGGCACCGGGCAGCCGTCGACGTCGTACATGATGCGGGGCCGCCGGCTGTGCTCGAACGCGTCCAGGACCCAGCCGAGGAACGCGTCCGCCTCGCCGCGGAAGCCGATCCGGCGCATGGCGAACACGGTGAAGGCGGCGTCGCGGATCCAGGTGTAGCGGTAGTCCCAGTTGCGGATCCCGCCGACGGGCGCGGGCAGGGAGGACGTGGGCGCCGCGACGAGGGAGCCGTTCGTCCAGTCGTCACAGAGCTTCAGGGTGATCGCGGACCGGCGGACCAGGGGTTCCTCGGGGCCGTCGTAGCCGAAGTCGGTCATCCAGCGCCGCCAGGCGTCGGCGGTGCCTGCCACCATCGCCTCGGCGTCGAACCGGTGGTGCCGGTGGAAGCGGCCCCAGGACAGCACCAGGTCGAGGCGCTCGCCCTGCCGCAGGTCATGGGCGCTGTGCAGGGACTCCAGCGGCCGGCTGGAGCGCAGGTGCAGCCGCAGGTCCGGCCGGCGCGGCACGCGGACCTCCAGTCCGCTGAACAGCGCCTGGGCCTGCGCACCGCCGCGCGGTTCGACGTCGACGCGCAGGCGTACGCGGCCGTCGAGGACGACGGCCGAGCGGACGAGTTCGCCGCGGTCGGCGGGGGCGTCGTCGGTGAGGTCGGCGCCGGAGCGCAGCACCAGCGCGTCGGTGACGCGCACCGTGCCGGTGGGGCAGCGCAGTTCGGTGACGAGGACGCCGGTGTCGGGCTCGTAGCGCTGGCGGGCCTCGCGCAGTTCCTCCGGCGCCACGGTGAAGTGCCCGCCGCGGGCGGGGTCGAGCAGGCCGCAGAACAGGGGTGCGGCGTCGAACCGGGGCAGGCACAGCCACGGGAGGGAGCCGTCGAGGCCGACGAGGGCCGCCGTCCTGCCGTCACCGATGAGGCCGAAGTCCTCGAGCGGCAGGTAGCCGTCGTGCCTGCGCACCTGCCGGAACGGCGGATCCAGTTCGAGCATGCCGCCTCGCTTCCACGCGACTCCGACCGACGCGGGTTGCCGCGGGCCGCCAAGTCGGCCTGGCGGTAGGAGGATCCGCCGGGGGTCAGGAGTCGTCGGCGTGGAGGTTCTTGACCTTGATCCAGTCACGGCTGCGGCGACCCGGAAGGTACGTACTGGTCAACCGCTTCGCCACCACACCGTCGTACCCCTCCTGACGGATGTAGTGCAACGCCTCACTCGCCATCGCCGGCCAGTACGGCGGCACCACCACATGCGGCCCGGACACCCCCAGATCATCCAGCAACGCCCGCCGCGCCGTGTACGGCGAATGCAACACCGGCTCCCCCAAGTGCAGGATGTCGTACACCACCAACTGCACCGGCATCGCCTCGGCCGCCTCCGCCACCGCCGCCGGATGCCGCAGACTCATCCGCCGCTGCAACCGCTCCACCGACACCCCGCCGTGCTTCCCCAACGCCACGATCTCCCCGTCCAGCACCCCCACCAGACCCGGCGGCAACGACCCCGGCAACCCCCACAACTCCGGATACCCCGCCGTCACGTCCTGCCCGATCCCCGACACCAACCGCACCTCACCGTCCCCCGGCAGGTACACCAGCACCCGGGCACCGTTGAACAACGGCTCGAAACCGTACTCCGCCTCCGCCCCCGGCCCCGGCAACGGCCCCGCCACCGCCAGCATCGGCGACCACCCGGGCAACTCCGCCCGAGGCACAGAATCCGCAGGAACGCGCGTACTCATATACACCAGCATCCCCCCACACCCCCCGACCGGCGAATTCAGACACCGCACGGCCCGGACGGCACGCGGCCCCTTCCGGCCGGCCCGGCCGGAAGGGGCCCCGCACCACGCGGAGATCAGGCGGGAGATCAGGCGGGCGCGCTGCCGAACTTCGGGTTCGCGCCGTACTGGTTCTCGGAGGGCTGGCCCTCGGTGCAGAAGAACACCAGCAGGACGATCGCGCCGACGACCGGGACGAGGGCGATCAGGATCCACCACCCGGACCGCCCGGTGTCGTGCAGGCGGCGGACGGCGACGCCGAGCCCGGGCAGCAGCACCGCGAGCGCGTAGATCGACTGGAGGAAGTTGAAGTCGATCGCGCGCCCGACGAGGACGAGCACGATGCTGATCACCACGTTGAACAGCGCGAACATCCAGTACTCGGTGCGGCGCGCGCGGCCGCCGAAGACGGCGTACTTCCTGAGCACGTCCACGTACCAGTGCATGCGGAACCCCCCAAGCCGACGAACGGATGCCCGTCCGGAGCGGCCAGGCAGGCGGAATGTACGGTTTTGTAGTGCACAGGTCAAGACATACGGCGGAAAAAGGCCCTGATCCGTTTCACGGCCTTCGGGCCGTACCGTCCTCATGGCGGTCCGGCAGTCATACACCGCGGTTTCCGGGGTAGACGCGGGCGGAACGGCCGGACCCACCGGCCGGTACGCCCACCGCGGAGGTCCTCCGATGTCCCCCGAGCCCCAACCGGGTCGGCCCACGGCGTCCATGACGTTCGACCACATGCTGGAGCGGGTGCGGTACGACGGCGTCTACCCCACCCGGGAGCGGGCCGAGGAGGCCGTGCGGGCAGTGCTCGCCGCCCTGGGCCGCCGGCTCATCGGCGACGAACGCGTCGCCCTGGCCGCGTGCCTGCCGGTCGAGGCGGCACTGGTCTTCACCGCAGAGATCCCGGAGATCCTGCCCATCGCCTGCAGCGCCTTCGTCGAGGACCTGGCCGCCCGCACCGGCGGCAGCACCGCCACGGCACGCTGGGACAGCTGCACCGTGCTCGCCGTGGTCGCCCGTCTTGCCGGACGCGACCTGACCACGCGGGTCCTCCACCAGCTGCCGTGCGACTACGCCCCGCTGTTCGGCCGCGACGACCTCGTCAGCGCCGCCTGAGACGGCCGCCGGGAGCGGCTAGAGGTGCCGCATCCACAGGTTGGACTCGGCGTAGACGCCCTGGTCCCGCTCGCGGTCGATCTCCACGAGGTCGAGGGCTCCCGGGACGACGTAACCGCCGGTCCGCGGGAAGGCCATGCCGGCCCACGACTCCCACTCGGCCACGGTGCCGGGGATCACCATGGAGCGCGGCGCGGGCGCGAGGACCCTCGCCCCGAGCCGTTGGTGGGTGCGGATCCAGGGGTCCAGGTGCAGCCCGTCCGGGCGCGCCCAGCCGGCGAAGTCCTCCATCGCCGCCAGCGGGTAGCGCGCCTTGAGGGTCGGCCGCACCGGTGCGATCACCCGCCGCAGTCCGGCGTCCACGGCGCGGTCGCGCAGCGCGGTCAGCACCGTGCCGGCCAGTCCGCCCCCGAGGCGGTCCGGACGCACGGTCGCGACCATGATGCAGAGGGTGTCGGGCACGACGGAGGCCTCGTGCCCGGTCACCGCGGCGGCCATCGCGCCGTCGTAGCCTTCCGGCAGCGTGCCGACGTCCCCGTCCCAGCGCAACGCCACACCCGCGCCGCCGGCCACCACCTCCCCGCCGTCCAGCAGCAGCACGTCGAACCGCGGGAAGTACGCCAGCGCCCGGCGCCGGTACACGGCCGAGGACGGCGCGTGCAGGATGAACTCCGGCCACCCGCCCCAGAGCGCGTCCTTCGCCTGCTCACGGAGGTCGGGGCGCTCACCGGATGTCACGATCTCTGTCTCGGGCACCCGGGGATCCTAGAGGGATCACGGTGCGTGCGGTATCCCGTCCCCTGGCACCGGTCTCCCCTGCGGGGAGTCCGCCGGGGGCCGCCTCACGCGGGAAGGTAACTCGGCCACCACGGCGGGACGTTGTCCGTGCACCAGGGGCTCGGGTAGGAGTCCGGCATGCCGAGCCACGTCACCAGGAACCACGTGAACCAGACGGTGAAGGCAAGACCCGCGACCAGTGCCGCCCGTCGGTGGCGTCGTCCCAGGGTGCCGTGCAGGACGACGACCCATGGGATCGCCGCCGCGACCCATATGAGGGGCGCGAGGAAGAGCAGCGTCAACGAGTTCGCGCCCGCGTTGACGCCGACGTCGCACGCGGCCCATGCCCTGCCGATGCCGACGACGGAAACCACCGAGGTCAGCGCGCCGTAGAGGATGCCGAACCCGATCCCCCTGGACCAGGGGCTCGGAGGCACCCGGGTTCCCGATTCCGCCGTCATCAGCCCCCCCGTTGCCGCGCGGAGGCGCAGCCTACCAACCGGCCTCGCGCCGGGGGCCCTGGCCGGACCGTGAGCCCGACCGAACCCACGTGGCGGGCAGCGGTCTCCCGCACGATGCCCGTCGCACCCCCGGGACAGCCCGTGAAAGCGGTCGCTCACGACTCCCGTGCGGAGGTGTACGTGTCCGCGGGGTCCTGCTCCGGCGTCCGCGGGGCGCGCCCGCCGGACGCCACGATCCTCGACGCGGCCCGTGCGCTCCCGCGCCGGTGCCGGGCGAGGAGCCGGGTGGCGACCAGCGCGGCCGCACCCGCGGCGACGAGCACGGGGATCGCGACCAGACCGGCCCGGTGCAGCAGTTCCGTGGCGGCCGCGCCGGCGAAGTAGCCGAGCAGCACGTTGCCGACGCCCCAGACCAGCGACGCGGCGCTGCTGTAGGCGAAGAAGCGGCGGAAGGGCATGCCGGACGCCCCCGCGACGAACGGCAGGAAGGTACGGACGAAACCGACGAACCGGCCGGTGAACACCGCCGCCCCGCCGTGGCGCAGCAGGAAGTGCTGGGCGCGTCCGATCCGGCTGTCGGGCCGTATCCGGTGCAGCCACGTGCCCGGGTGCCGCTCGCAGTGCCGGCCCAGTGCGAAGCCGAGGCTGTCACCGGCCATGCCGCCGGTGACCACGGCGGCGGCGAGGAGCAGGGGGTCCAGGTCCCCCCGGCCCGCGATGGCGGCCGCCAGGAGGATGACGGTCTCCCCGGGGAGCAGCAGGCCGACGAACGCGCTGGTCTCCCCCGCCGTCACGGCGAACACGACGACGTACGACCACCAACCGGCCGCCTCGATCAGGCCGTCCAGGTGCATGGCCGTCAGCCCGCCTGCCGCAGCGGCGCCGCTTCGGGTGCGCGTCGCGCCCCCCGCCGGTACGGCACGTGGCGTGCGGTGAACCAGGCGAGCACCGGCACGCCCGCGGCCAGCAGGGCGCCCGCCACCGGGTCGTCGGCGGTCGCCACCGCCGCCGCGACCGAGGACAGGGCGATCGCCGCCACGGCGATCCGCGCCCAGACGGCCGGGACGGTGGCGACGACCGCGAGCGCCGTCAGCAGGTACCAGCCCGCTCCCGCGCCGGGCAGCGCGAAGTAGTCCGCCAGGTAGTCGCGGGCGGGGGACGCCTCGCGCACCGGCACGCGTCCCATGGACGCGGAGAGGGCGAGCCCGGCCGCGCTCGACAGCAGCAGCGCGACGGCGACGCGGACGTAGACCGCGGGTTGCCGGTGGGACAGCCAGAGCAAGGTCACCGCCATCAGCGGCCAGGGGGCCACGGCGTGGATCCGGTCGAGCACGTGCGCCGCGTCCTGCCCCAGTGCCGTCCAGCCATCTCTCGCGGATGGGGATGGGTTCACGGCGGCCTCCTGATCAGCCGGGTCCGCGTCGCCACGGCGGCGCGTCGACTTCGTCTTCCGATCAGGTAACCGGACTTGGCCCTCCACTTATTTCCGCCGTGACGCACCTAACACCGCACGGGCCCGACGGTAGGTCAGCCGAGGCCGCGGCCCTCGCGGCCCGGCGCCCGCAGGCCCTTGGCCTCCGCGTTCCCCAGCAGCGCGCGCTGGGTCTGCATCGGGGTCGGCGCGGCCGGCAACGGACCGGTGTGGACCGGCCTGCACGCCTCCAGCAGGAACGCCACCAGGCGCCGCCACGCGTGGGGGGCGGCGCCCCGGGTCACCTCGATGACGCCCGCGTTCGCCATGAGGAACAGGAGGACGTCCTCCGGAACGACGTCCTCGCGCAGGGCTCCGGCCTCCTGTGCCCGGCGCACGAGTTCGCCCACGGCGCGGTTCTGGCGCTCACAGGAGCCGGCGGCCACCCGCGAGTTGGGAAGCCTGAGGACGAGCAGGTCGCTGATGCCGCGGTCGGCCGCCATGGCCCCGCACAGCCGCTCGACGAAGGTGGTGAAGCCGGTCCACGGGTCCTCGCAGAGCAGCGCCTCCTCGGCGATGGCTCCCACCTGCGTCAGCTCTTCCTCGAAAGCGGCCTCGACCAGCTCCTCGCGTGTCGGGAAGCGCCGGTAGAGCGTGCCGGCGCCGACCCCGGCGCGCTCGGCGACCTCGTCCAACGGGGCGTCCAGACCCCGCTCTTCGAAGATCTGACGCGCGGCCGCCACGATCCGCTGCCGGTTGCGCACGGCGTCCGCGCGCAGTCCCCGTTCTGCGGATCGGGGGCTCTCGGTCGCTGCCATACGCCCAGCCTACCAACCGGAGAACCTGCTCCGGATGGCGTCGTACGCCCCGCAGCGGCCCGGACGACGCGGTCGTGGGCCTACCGCCCGGCCGCGTCGTCGTCGGAGGACGTGGCGGGCGGGATGGGGAAGTTGCGGTTGAAGACGTTCCCCGGGTCCCACTCGGCCTTGGTCCGGCGCAGCCGCGTGAGGGCCGGCTCGGGGAAGGCGTCCTGGAGGCGGGCCGGGTCGGTGTCCGTCTCGAAGCTCAGGTACGTCCCGTCCAAGTGCGGGTACAGGCGGGCCCACTGGGCGTTCATGCGCGGGACGAGATCCGGCGCGGTGGCGGCGAGCACGGAGAACTCCTGGGTGCGGTGCGACCAGGCCGTCGCGTCGACGGGGACGTCGTGCACGGCACCGCCCATCGAGCGGAACTGCATGATGAGGAGGTCGCCGGACCTCATCATCGCCTCGACGGTCTCCGCCGCCTCGCGGGTCATGTGCGCGAGCAGTCCGCTGCGTGTGTCCTCCAGGCCCTGCCCGCGGTGCCGGTTCCCGGGCGGCGCCACGATCGCGTGGTACGGGGCGAGTTGGGCCTGCTGGTCGAGGACCGGCCCGGTGCCCAGGAACGGGGTGAGGGCCTGCTGCGCCTCCTCGACGTCGTCCCCCGCGTACACCAGGGTGATCCGCGCGGTCACCGGCGCGCCGCGCCGTCCTGGGAAGAGCGACAGGAAGCTGCTGATCTCCCGCGGGGCGGCCTCCACCAGGCGCCCCCATTCCATCAGGAAGTCCGCGGTGTCGGTCGCGTCGACGACGAGCGTGGCGTAGGCGACGTCCTCGACCTCGTAGGCCTCCAGCTCGAAGGCCGTGACGACGCCGAAGTTGCCGCCCGCGCCGCGTATCGCCCAGAAGAGGTCGGGGTGATGCCCGGCGTCGACGCGGAGCTTGCGGCCGTCGGCGACGACGATCTCGGCCGCGGTGACGTGGTCGATGGTGAGCCCGTACTTGCGGGCCAGGTAGCCGATGCCGCCCGCCGTGGCGAGCCCGCCGACGCCGACGTCGCCGTAGTCGCCGGAGCTCATGGCCAGTCCGTACGGGGCGAGGGCGCGCGCGACGTCCCCCCATCGCGCGCCGGGCCCGATGCGGACGCGGCCGGTGGACCGGTCGAGGACCTCGACCGCGTTCATCGCGGAGAGGTCGATGACGACCCCGCCGTCGTTCGTCGAACGGCCGCTGATGCCGTGGCCGCCGCTGCGAACCGCGACGGCGACTTCCTGGCCGCGCGCGTAGGCGAGGGCCGCCACCACGTCGTCGGCGCTCTCCGCGCGGACGACCAGGGCGGGCGAACCGGTGCGGGTGTAGGTGTGGCGCACGTCCTCGTAGCCGCGGTCGCCGGGTTCGACGACCTTGCCGGCCAGAGACTCCGGGACGGCGTCGTAGTCGAGCGTGTCGTGCCGCGCGGCGAGGGCGACCGCCGGGCGCCGCGGGGCGGTGCCCGTGCCCGCGGCGGCCCGTTCGCGTGCGACGGCCTCGCGCAGGGCGGGCGCCACCTCCTCGCCGAAGGTGCGGATCACGTGCGGGTCGTCCCGGCCGATGAAGAAGCCGGAGAAGCCGTGCTCCAGGACGAGCGGGAGGAGTTCCTCGACCCACTGCGCCGGAGGGCCCTGGAGGTGGCCGCGCCGCACCGGGGAGAAGTCCACCCGGAAGACGTTGAGCAGGCGCCGGATCTCCCCGGGGTCGCGGCCGGCCGCGAGCGCGGCCTCGTCGATCGTCTTGTTGGCCTCCGCCATCCCCGGGGTCCGCAGGTACTCCAGGGTGGGCAGCCATCCGTCGGCCTTGCGGCCCGTCAGGCGCAGCATCCGCGGCTTGTAGGCGCCGAGCCAGACGCCGATGCCGTGGGCGGGGCGCGGGCCGCGCTTCATCCCGGGGACGGTGTGGTGCCGGCCCTGGAAGCGCAGGGGGCCGGGAGCGTCGCCGTCCCACACACCGCGGATGACGTCGAGGGCCTCCTCGAGCGCCTCGGTCCCCTGGCCCGGCGTCAGGCGCCGGCCGCCCATGCCGTGCACGGCGTCGGGGAAGGCGCCCGCACCGAGGCCGAGTTCGAACCGCCCTCCGGACAGGAGGTCCAGGCTCGCCGCCGTACGGGCGAGCATCGCGGGCGGGCGCAGGGGCAGGTTCGTGACGTTCGCCGAGACGCGCAGCCGGCTCGTCCGCGCCGCGACCCAGGTCATGAGCGTGTAGGTGTCCAGGAAGTCCGGATTGTAGGGGTGGTCCTGGAACGTCGCCACGTCCAGGCCCGACGCCTCGGTGAGTTCGGCCAGGGCCACGGCCTGCGCGGGGTCGTGGGCGGTCGGGGTGATGAACGTGCCGAGCAGGAGCTCGTGACCGTGGTCGGGCATGACCTCGTCCCTCTTAGTGTGCTGCCGGACAGCTTATCTGTCTCGCAAATAATATATATTGCAGCACATCTGTGAGCACACGTATTCCTCGGCTCTCCCGGGGCGAGGGTGGAGGGGAAGGACGGCGGTACGCGAAGCCGCCGCCGTCCGAACGGACGACGGCGGCAAAAGCATTAGGGCGGGGGCGCCACCACGGCACCCCTGACGGTCAGTTCGCGGGACGCCGCCGTCCGCGGCGCGGTGCGCGCGGCGACTCCTCGGCGATGCCGAACTCGACGACCACCTGGCAGGGGTCGACCACCGGGGCGCGCCCGGTCACATGACGGGCGAGGGTGCACAGCATGCCGTGGAACGCCTCCCGCGACTCCTCCGGCAGCACGCCGAGCAGGTGCTGCTCGACCAGGCCGACCCGGGCGCGCAACTCCTCCCAGCGTTCGGCGCCGTGCTCGGTGGCGAACACGTGCCGGCTCCTGCGGTCGGCGGGGTCGGGCCTGCGCTCCACCAGACCTGCCTCCTCCAGGTCGTCCAGGAGGTAGGTCATGACCGTCCGGTCGACCCCGAGGCGTTCGGCGAGGGACTTCTGGCTGCCCGCCTCGCCCGAGACGGCGGCCGCGAGCACGAAGTAGCCGCGGGGCCCGCCGGGGATGTCACCGACAGCGGCGTCGACCGCCTTCGCGTAGGCGCGGAAGACCGCGCCGATGGCGAAGCCGAAGTCGCCGTCCAGTCCGGACGGTCCGCTCTCCGGGGCCTCCGCACCGAGGCCGCGCTGTGAAGTCACGAGGACACCCTAATTCACCTCGGTGCGCATATCGTCTGCTTGACAGATCATCTTGTCTACATAAGATCTGGTTGGCATCTTTCTCCGGGACCCGAGTGCCGTCCGGCCTCCCGGGCGCCGGGACCGGCGGAACCCGCACCCGTTCGCAGAGAAGGCCCCATGCCACCCCTCGTTCCCCCGCGTCCCGCGCGCCCGCGCGCCGTCCTGGCCGTCGTCCTGCTGGGCGTCTTCGCGTTCGCCCTGCTCCAGTCGCTGATCAACCCGGTGCTTCCCCGGTTGCAGGAGGAACTGCGCACCACACAGACGCTCATCACCTGGGTCGTCACCGCCTTCCTCCTGTCGGCGTCCGTCTTCACACCCGTCGTCGGACGCCTCGGCGACCGGTACGGCAAGGACCGGATGCTCGTCGTGGCACTCGCCGCGCTCTCCGCGGGCTCGCTGCTCTCGGCCGTCGCCACGGACATCACCGTGATGATCGCCGGACGGGCCGTCCAGGGCATCGGCGGCAGCGTCCTGCCGCTCGCCTTCGGGATCATCCGCGACGAGTTGCCACGGGAGCGGATCCCCGGCGCGATCGGTCTCGCGTCGGCACTGACCGCGGTGGGCGGCGGCAGCGGCGTCGTCCTGGCCGGACCGCTCGACGACGCCCTGGGCATCCGGGCGTTGTTCTGGGCCCCGATGGTCCTCACCGCCCTCGCCGCGGTGGCGGCACGGCTCGTGGTGCCGCCCTCGCCGTCCCGGAACGACGGGTCCGTCAGCTGGGGGTCCGCCCTGCTCCTGGCCGGCTGGCTGCTCGCGCTGCTCGTGCCGCTGACCCAGGCCTCGGCGTGGGGGTGGTCGTCGGGCAGGGTGACCGGCCCCCTGGTCGCGGCCGTCGCGCTCGGCGCGGCCTGGGTCGTGACGGAGAGCCGTTCCGCGAGCCCGCTGGTCGACATGCGTATGCTGCGCGTCCCCGCGGTGTGGACCACCAATCTGGTCTCGCTGCTGCTGGGCACGGGCGTCTTCGCCGTGCTCGGCTTCATGCCCGCCTTCCTGCAGAGCCCCCCGGAGAGCGGCTACGGCTTCGGGGCGAGCGTCTCCCGCGCCGGGCTGCTCCTGCTGCCGATGACGGTGGCGATGTCCGTCTCCGGTCCGGTGTCGGTGCGGCTGACACGGCGGCTCGGCGCGCGCACGGTGCTCACCGCTGCGGCCGTGCTCGACGTGGTCGCGCTGGCCGGGCTCGCCTTCCGGCACGACCGCACGTGGCAGGTGGTGGTCGCGATGGTGCTGCTCGGCACCGCCTTCGGGGGAGCCGTCGCCACGATGTCGAACGTCGTCGTCGCCGCTGTCCGCCCCGAGCAGACGGGAGTGGCGGGCGGTGTCAACGCCAACCTCCGCACCATCGGCGGCGCCCTGGGTGCCGCGCTCATGGGCGGGATCGTCGGCGCCCGCGTCGGCGAAGGCGGACTGCCCGCCGAGTCCGGGTACACGTACGGCTTCGGCGCGCTCGCTCTCGCCGGACTGGGGGCGGTCCTCGCCGCATGGCTGGTGCCCCGTCGGAGCGCGGCCGGGCACACGCCCGCGAAGGAGGCGGTCGTCGCCCGCTCCTGACGGGACGCCGGCGGCCCCCTCAGCGCTGGTGGACCTCGACGAGCCGGGGGACCTGGGCGGTCGGCCCCTGGTGCACGAAGTCCGTCAGGTCCTGGAGGTCCTCCGCGCGGTGCGCCTCCAGGCCGTAGCCACGGGCGAGGTCCAGGACACCGATGCCGGCGATGTCCAGGTAGTCGCCCTCCGGGACGTGGAGGAGCCGGGAGAACTCCTCCAGTGCCCCGTACCTGCGGTTGTTGCAGACCACGAAGGTGACCGGCACCCGGTAGCGGGCGGCGGTCCACAGGACGGAGGTGGTGTACTGCATGGCCCCGTCGCCGATCAGGGCGACGACGGGCCGCTCGGGACGGCCGAGCCGCAGCCCGATGGCGGCGGGCAGGCCCCAGCCCAGGCCGCCGGCGGCAGGGTAGAACAGCGACGTGGGCCGGGTGATGGTGAGCCGGTCGCGCGCCATGTCCGCGGACGTCCACTCGAGGGCGAACACGGTGTCGTCGCTCTTGCCGCGCTCGATCGCGTCGAGGATCGCCTCGGCGGTGAAGGCCGGCCCGGAGGTGTCCGCCGCCGCGACGGTGCGCTCGGGGGGCCAGGGCCGGTCGCCCGGTGCGGCCGCCTCGGCCAGACGCACCAGCGCGTCGGACGGGTCGCCCACGGCGAGGCGGCCGAAGGGGGCGCGGGCCGCTTCGTCCGGGTCGTCGGTGACCCCGTACACGCTGATGCCCGGCGGAAGGAAGTCGCTGCCGCTGGGGGCGTGGTACCGGAAGACGGGCGCCCCGAAGCAGAGGACGACGTCGTGGCCGGAGAGCACCTCCGCGACCGCGCCGACGGCGGACGGCAACTGGCCCTGGTAGCAGCCGTGTCGCGTGGGGAACGGCGCCCGCGGCGGGCTGGGGGCCACCCACACGGGCAGCCGGGCCCGTTCGGCCAGCGCGACCGCCGCGGGGAAGCCGGACTCGGTGTCGGCCCCCGGGCGAGGACGAGCACCGGCGACCCGGCGCGGTCCAGCACGCCGGCCAGCGCGTCCAGCACGCGCGGCGCCACCACGGGACTGCCCTCGACCCCGCGGTCCATGAGCTGGGCCAGGTCACCTTCCTCGGCGGGCTCGTTCCAGTCGTCCAGCGGTACGGACAGGTAGACCACGCCGCGCGGCGCGGAGCCGGCGAGCATCAGGCCCTTGGAGACCAGTGCCGGGCCGTCCTGCGGCCGCGGCGGTTCGCCGGACCACTTGACCAGCGGGTCGCAGAGCTTGGTCGGGCCGACGTTGGTGAGCATCGCACCCACGGGGACGTAGCGCCGGGGCTGCTGGCCGGCCATGACGACCATCGGGGTGTGGCAGCTCGCCGTGTTGGTCATGCAGCCCATCGCGTTGCCGGTGCCCGAGGCGGCGTGCAGGTTGAGGAAGCCGGTCGTGTCCGATGCCTGGGCGAAGCCGTCGGCCATCGCGATCGCGGCGCCCTCCTGGAGGGCCAGGTAGTAGGGGATGTCCTCGGGCAGTCCGGTGAGGAACGAGAGCTCGTTGGACCCGGGATTGCCGAAGACCGCCTTCACCCCGTGATGGCGCAGGATTCGGTAGAAGGCATCACTGACGGTGACCACGGCCGTCCCCTTACGCAAGGTGATGGACCCTGTCCCATGACCGTAGAAGTGCCGCAGGGAATCGGCAAATCGGCACGCCACCGCCATCGCCGGGCGCCGCTCACGAGCGACCCGCCGGAAGCGGGGCCGGTGCTGAATTCCGCCTGCACGGGCGGGAATTCATCGCCGCGGAAAGGCCTGTCGCAGGTATGCCCGGCATTCCTCACCGCACATCCCCGGACGGTGCACGGAAGCCGCCGCCACCCCATATGCTTGCAGCGTCAAGTAGATACCGGTCGCCGTTCCCTGTCAACTCCACGCCGGGTACCTGGCGCATGAGCAGCGGTGACACCTCTCATCGGACGCATGGTCAGTTCACTTGACCCTCAAGGAAGAAGCGCCCGGCCTCCCGTGATCCCCCATGCCGCGACATGGCCGGCGCATCACGACGACTTCCTGTGATCTTCCCCACCGCGACCCTCCGGAATATGGGAAACGAAACTCCCAGTTGTTGCGATGCGTTCGAGCACAACTGAACCGGAGGCAGAAATGAACGGCCCACTCCCCTCGTCGGACGGCAGTGGCAGAAACCCCGACGGCAGCCGGATCGTCGTCCCGCTGTGGCGGGCCCCGCTCGCGGGACCCGGCGTCCGCGCGGAGTCGCACCCGGGCACCCAGAGTGACCGGCAGGGCTTCCGGACCCCGCGATGAGCGTCATCGCCCCCTACGCGCACCGCGCCCGCCACCTGGCGTACGACGCCGTCTCCTGCCGTGCGGCCCATGACGGGCCCCCGGCCGCCACCGCGTCCCGGCTGGTCCCGCGGAGCGCGGTCGTCGTGGCCGCCGTCATCGGCTACTTCGGCGTCCGGGGCCTGACCGACGGTTCGCAGGGCACGGCCCTGCACAACGCCGCCCGGGTCCAGGCCACCGAGCGGTTCCTGCACCTGGACTGGGAGTCCCCGCTGCAGGACCTGGTCGTCGACGACCGCACCGTCACGCGGGTCCTCAACTGGATCTACATCTTCGGCCACTGGCCGGTCATCGCGCTCACCCTGCTGTGGCTGCTCTCCCGGCACCCGGAGGTGTACACCCGGGCGGCCGGCGCGATGCTGATCTCGGGCGCGGCCGGGCTCGTCGTCTTCGCCGCGTTCCCCGTGGCCCCGCCGCGACTGGCGGCGACGGGCATGACGGACACCGTCACGCAGCAGTCCCATGCCTACCGGGTCCTGCAGCCGCCCGCCTTCACCGACCAGTACGCGGCGATGCCGAGCCTGCACGTCGGCTGGAACCTCCTCATGACGCTGGCGGTCCTCGCCGCCACCCGGAAGGTCTGGTTCCGCGTCCTCGCCGTCGCGCTCACCGTGTCGATGGACGCCACCGTCGTCCTGACCGCCAACCACTACGTCCTGGACGCCCTCGCGGGCGCCGCCCTGGCCCACGTCGGCTGGTACGCCGCCGGACACCTCGGGTCCCGGCCCCGGCCGCCCCGGCTCCGGAGCGGCGGGATCGCCTCGGCGGTCAGCCGGCGGGGCCTTCCTTCCGCAACGGGGCTCCACCGGCGGCCAGGCGCATGAGGGGGGTGTCGAAGTCGACGTCGGCGGCGGTGCGTTCGGCACGCGTGGCGTTGCCGCCGAAGCGGT
Source organism: Streptomyces sp. PA03-1a (assembly GCF_033792805.1). Taxonomy (NCBI): domain Bacteria; kingdom Bacillati; phylum Actinomycetota; class Actinomycetes; order Kitasatosporales; family Streptomycetaceae; genus Streptomyces; species Streptomyces sp. PA03-1a. The sequence continues at coordinate 20,121 of NZ_JARAVO010000085.1, read as the reverse complement.
GCTGGTAGCCGGACCAGGCCCGGTCCGCGATCGTGTCGGCGACCCCGCTGGCCATCAGCGCCGCGAGCTCGACCGCCGCCCGGCCGATGCGGTCCCCCAGCGCCGACGCGCCCCAGTCCTCGGGGGCGGCGAAGACCGACGTCGGGACGGAGAGGGCGCGCAGGTAGGCGAACATGGGGCGGACCTGGTCCTCGACCACCAGCGCATGACGCGCGCTGCCGGCCGTCGCGGCGAGCACGACGGGCCTGGCGACGAACAGGTCGCCGTCCAGGACGTCGAAGAACGACTTGAACAGGCCGCTCACCCCGGCGGTGTAGACCGGGGTGGAGGTGATCACGCCGTCCGCGGCGGCCAGTTCGCCGATCGCCGCCTGCAGGTCCTCACCGGGATGCCCGGAGACGATCGCCCGGGCGATGTCGACGGCGAGCGGGCCGAGTCCGATCGACCGGGTCGTGGCCGTACGCCCCTGCTCACGCAGCGCGGCGACGGCCCGGTGGGCGATGCGGCCGGCCAGCAGCCGCGACGAGGAGGGATCGCCGACCCCCGCGTCGAGGACGACGAGGCTGAGCGGGCGGGTGGCGGACGCGTCGGCGGCCGGGGTTCCGGTGCTCATGGCTCAGCCTGCCAGGGGCCGGTGCGCGGCGACCGACGGATCGCTGTCCTGGTACGGCGAGGCGCCGGTGACGTTGTCCCCGCGGTTGGGGTTCGGCCGCGGCTGCCGCGGCTCGGCGTCGCCGTACTTCGCCCGCACCAGGCTCGCGTGCGTGGGCGCGTCCGGCACGCCCGGGGCGCGCAGCGAGCCCATCTCCTTGCGGAGCACCGGCACCACCTCGGTCGCCAGCAGTTCCATCTGCTCCAGGACGACCTCGACGGGCTGCCCCATGCCGTCCACGTTCCACAACTGGCGCTGGTAGTCGCCGAAGCGCTCCCGGAAGTCCATCGTCTTGTCGATGACCTCCTGCGGACTGCCCACCGACAGCGGGGTGAGCTTGCGGTACTCGTCCAGCGAGTGCCCGCGGAACAGCGGGTGGCCCTCGAAGTACGGGCGGAACGCCGCGACCGCGTCCTGCGAGCGCCGGGCGATGTGGGCCTGGCCGCCGAGGCCGACGATCGCCTGCTCCGGAGCGCCGTGCCCGTGGTGCGCGAACCGCTGGCGGTAGAAGGCGACGAGCCGTTCGAAGTGCCCGTACGGCGCGAGGACGTTGTTGGCGAAGAAGCCGTTGCCGTAGTACGCGGCCTGTTCGGCGATCTCGGGCGTGCGGATGGAGCCGTGCCACACGAAGGGCGGCACGTCGTCCAGGGGGCGCGGGGTGGAGGTGAAGCCCTGCAGGGCGGAGCGGAAGTTGCCCTCCCAGTCGACCACGTCCTTCCGCCACAAGCGGTGCAGCAGGTTGTAGTTCTCCAGCGCGAGTTCGACACCCCGGTGGATGTCCTGCCCGAACCAGGGGTAGACCGGCGCCGTGTTGCCGCGTCCGAGGACGAGGTCGACCCGGCCCTTGGCGACGTGCTGCAGCATCGCGTACTCCTCCGCGATGCGCACCGGGTCGTTCGTCGTGATCAGTGTGACGGAGGTGCTCAGCGTGATCCGCCCGGTGAGCGCCGCGATGTGCCCCAGGATCGTGGTGGGCGAGGAGGGGATGAACGGCGGGTTGTGGTGCTCGCCGATGGCGAAGACGTCCAGGCCGAGCTCGTCCGCGCGCCGGGCGATGCGCACGATGGCGTCGATGCGCTCCGCCTCGCTCGGCGTGCGTCCGGTGACCGGGTCCCGGGTGACGTCGCCGACTCCGAAGATGCCGAATTGCATGGTGGTTCGTCTTTCTGGTGCGCGGACGGACGCCCGGGGGGTTCCGGGGTCCGCGCCGGCAGGCCCGCACCCCACGTCTTTGACTCGTCAAGCATACATATGCTTGACGAGTCAAAGACGTGGGTCGGGCGCGTGCGTCACGGCACGCGAGCGGTCCATTCCGCGGTGCCGAACTTCGCGGCGACGAGTTCCTCCGCGCGTGCGAGCTCCTCGGCGCTGATGCTCCCGTCCGTGAGGCCGTAGCGGGCACGGAAGGAGTCGATCATCCGGTCGATGACGGCCTCGCGCGGCAGCCCGGTCTGGCGGCGCAGCGGGTCGACGCGCTTCTGTGCGCTGCGGGTGCCCTTGTCGGACATCTTCTCCCGTCCGATGCGCAGCACCTGGAGCATCTTGTCGGCGTCGATGTCGTAGGACATCGTCACGTGGTGGAGGACGGCACCCGCGCCCCCGTCGGGGGCGACCACGCGCTTCTGCGCGGCGCCGGCGATCTTGCCGGCCTCGGTGGCGATGTCGTTCAGCGGCTGGTACCAGGCCTTGATGCCCATGTCCCCCAGGGCGTCGAGCACCCAGTCGTCGAGGTAGGCGTAGGAGTCGGCGAACGAGAGCCCCGACACCAGGGAGGCGGGCACCGACAGGGAGTACGTGATGGTGTTCCCGGGCTCCACGAACATCGCGCCGCCGCCCGAGATCCGCCGCACGACGGTCAGGCCGTGGCGCTCGGCGTTCCCCGCGTCGACCTCGTTGGCGAGGGACTGGAAACTGCCGATGACGACCGCGGGACCGCCCCACTCCCACACGCGCAGGGTCGGCGGCCGGCGGCCGGCCGCGACCTGCGCGGTGACGACCTCGTCGAGGGCCATGTGCAGGGCCGGGGACTGCGGTCCCTCGTGGATCAACTGCCAGTCGTAGTCCGTCCAGTCCGTGGCCTGGGCGAGGGCCCGCCGTACGGCGACGGCGACCCCCTCCGCGGTCAGGCCGTACATGACCGTCCCCTCGGGCAGGGCAGCCTCGATCCGGGCCGCGAGGCCGGCGGCGTCGGTGTCGGCGGGAGCGCCCTCGAGCGCCCGGTCGATGGCGGTGATCGCCTCGTCCGGTTCGAGGAAGAAGTCGCCTGCGACGCGAACATTGCGGAGCATCCCGTCGTGGTCGTCGAGGTCCACGACCACGAGCTTCCCACCGGGCACCTTGTACTCACCGTGCATGCTGACGACAACCGTCCCGGCCGCCCCTTTACTCCCGGCGGGTGCGCCGGGCACGCGCGCGGTGGGCACCGGGCACGCCGCCGCGATGCGGATGTGCCTGTACTGACGGGCCCGGCGATGGAACACTGAATCCGCAACCAGTCGTCCAGGGGGATCCGACATGACTGCCGCCCGGCCGGGCCACGCGCCCGCCACCGGTTCGCCGCTCGCCGCGCAGCGCGGCGGGCCGACGGTGCTCCGCATCGTCCTGGGCACGCAGCTGCGCAGGCTGCGCGAGTCCCGGCAGATCAGCCGCGAGGCGGCCGGCGAGGCGATCCGCGCGTCGCACGCGAAGATCAGCCGCCTTGAGCTGGGCCGGGTGGGGTTCAAGGAGCGCGACGTCGCCGACCTCCTCACCCTGTACGGCGTGACCGACGCGCAGGAGCGCGCCGACCTGCTGGGGCTCGCCCTGCGGGCCAACACCCCCGGCTGGTGGCACCAGTACGCCGACGTCCTGCCGAGCTGGTTCGAGACGCACATCGGCCTCGAGGAGGCCGCCCACACCATCCGCACCTACGAGGTGCAGTTCGTCCCCGGCCTGCTGCAGACCGAGGCGTACGCCCGGGCCGTCACCAGGCTCGGCCACCCCCGCGCGACCGAGCGGGAGATCAGCCGCCGTGTCGACCTGCGGATGACCCGTCAGGACCTGCTCGCCAAGGCGGACGCGCCGCAGCTGTGGGTCGTGCTCGACGAGGCCTGCCTCCACCGCCCGCTCGGCGGCGTCGAGGTGATGCGCGGTCAGCTGGAGCACCTGATGAAGGTCGCCGCGCTCCCCAACGTGACGCTGCAGATCGCCCCGTTCGACATCGGCGGTCTGGCCGCCGCCGGCGGCCCCGTCACCATCCTGCGCTTCTCGGAGCCGGACCTGCCCGACATCGTCTACCTGGAGCAGCTGACGAGCGCGCTCTACCTGGACAAGCAGGACGACGTGGAGCACTACCTGACCGTCATGGACCGGCTCGCCGCCGAGTCGCAGCCGCCCCGCAACACCGGCCGGATCCTGACCCGCCTCATCGACCGCATGGGCTGAGCACCACCGCCGGGGGTGAACTGCCCACGACCTTCCCTAGGATGACGGTTGCCCGGCGTCATCGCGGAGAAGGATGGGTGTCATGACGGACGACGTCTCCTGGGTCGACCAGACCAGACCAAGCATCGCACGCGTCTACGACTACCTGCTCGGCGGCAAGGACAACTACGCCGTCGACCGGGAGATCGGCGACGTGTTCAAGAAGGACCTGCCCGGCTCGGTGGCGATCGCCTTCGCCAACCGCGCGGCACTGATCCGCGCGATCCGGGAGATCGCCACCACGACCGGTGTACGCCAGTTCGTCGACCTGGGCAGCGGTCTGCCGACCGCGGACAACGTCCACCAGGTCGCCCAGCGCCACTCCCCCGGCTCCACGGTGGTGTACGTGGACAGCGACCCGATCGTGCTCGCCCACGGCCGGGCGCTGCTGGAGCAGAACGACGACACGCGCGTCATCCAGGCCGACATCCGCGAACCCGAGGTCATCCGGAACCACCCGGACACCCTCGAGGTGATCGACTTCGACAAGCCCGTCGCCGTCATCCTCAGCGCCATCCTCCACCACGTCAACGACGACGAGGACCCGGCGGGCATCGTCGGCTACTGGCGCGACCAAGTGCCCTCCGGCAGCTACTTCTTCGTCAGCCACTTCCGGTCCGGCAACAACGCGGAGACCGCCGAGTCCGAGCGGATCCTCCAGCAGACCTTCGGCCGCGGGCGGTGGCGCACCGACAAGGAGATCGAGGACCTGCTGGACGGCCTGGAGGTCCTGGAGCCGGGGATCGTCCCCGCGTCGCTGTGGCGACCGGACGCGAGCGACGGTGTCTCCCGCATCGGCGACACCGAGCGTGAACTCACCGTCTGGGAGCGTCTCATCGCCGCCGGGATGGCCAGGAAGCCGTAACCGGCGGCCCTTCCGGGCTCGCCGCCGGCGCGCTCGTCCACCCGCCGCGTCGACCACGCGCCCGTGAACTCCGCGGCGGGCGCCGGGTCGTCCGGGCAGGGCAGGGCCGGGCACGGCGGGAAGAGCGGCCCGGGGCCGAACCGGGGGCCACTCCGGGGCCCCGGGACCGCTGTGTTCATCAGACACCCCGGGGCGCGATCCGGCGAGCCGGGCTGACCCACCCGGGGCCCCCGCGGCAACCCGGCCCGGTGCACGCGACCGTGACGGGGCGTCCGCGACGCCGGGGACGGTCAGCGGCTGTCGCCGTGCCAGTCCCAGTGGTCGGTGTCGCCGTCGCGAGGGGCGTACCGGGCGCGGCCGCCCGGACCGAAGCGGCCGATGTCGGTGCGCAGCTCCGCGCCCGCCGAGTGCTGCGGCGCGGTCCAGCCGGTCACGTCGAGCAGCAGTCCGTCCAGCGGGCCGCCGACCAGTTCCCGGTAGACGTGCCCCGGCTTGGGGCCGGGATGCGGGTCGTCCACGTCGGCACCGTAGACCCTGGGGTGTATCACCTCGTCCATGGTGTCCACGGTGCCACCCGGCACCGACAATCCCCGGGGAAGCAGCCTGCGCCGGCCCGGATGGGGGCCGGACCGGCGCGGGAATGAGGCGGGTGCCGGTCGCCGCTCCCCGGCGGCAGCGTGGGGGCCGGACCGCTGCGCGGTCCCCACGGCGCCAGGTCGCGTACTCCCGCCACCGGTCACCCGCGTTATGTGCAACCGCCGCGCGGACGATGCCATTCCCGTCGCCGGCGGCGGGACAGCCGCGCACCGGTGTCACTTGTGGTGCACGATCGGTCACGCACGGCGTTTGTTCAAAATAGGGCATTCCGCTTATACCTGGATAAAGAGCCCATAAGGCCCGACATCATGCCGCCTCCCCGTGCACCCCTAGGAGTCCCGGATGTCCCACGGAGCACTCTCCGCTCCCGCCGTCCCGCATCCCGACCTGGCCGCGGCACGCAGCTGCACGGTCTGCCTCGGGTGGGGCACCCGGATCACGGCGCGGGGGCATCAACTGTGCCCCGCGTGCCAGCGACCGGCGGCGCCGCCGGTGCCGGGTGTCGACGGGCCGGTGCCGGCGGACCTCCGGCAGTGCCGGCCCCCGGCTGCCTGAGCTCCCCGTCCTGCGGCCCGCCCGCGCACCGCCGGGCCTCCAGCGTCCCTGCGAGGTCGGCCAGCACCGGGTGGGCGTTGACGTCGGCGGGGGTGACGTCGCGGTCCAGCAGGATCGCCAGGCGCACCGCGGCCAGTGAGGTGCCGCCCCGGTCGAAGAAGTGGTCACCGCGGCCGACGCGGTGCTCCGCGATTCCGAGCGCCTGAGCCCAGGCGGTGGCCAGGCGGCGTTCGGCCGCCGTGTGCGGGGGCTGGTGGGCACCGGCAGGCTCCGCACGGCCGGCGAGCGCGGCCAGGGCCTCGCGGTCGGTCTTCCCGTTGCCGGTCAGCGGCAGGCGCTCCAGCCAGTGGAAGGCCGCCGGGATCATGTAGGCGGGCAGCGCCGCCGCCAGGTGTTCGTGGAGCGCGGCCGCAGGTACCGGCCGGTCCCCGGTGCAGAAGGCGGCCAGCCGGCTCCCGTGGTCGGTCAGGACCACGGCGGCGTCATGGACGCCGTCGGCGCGCGTGAGGGTGTTCTCGATCTCGCCGATCTCGATGCGGAAGCCCCGGATCTTCACCTGGTCGTCGGTCCGGCCGAGGAACTCCAGCCGGCCCCCGGGATGCCAGCGACCGACGTCACCGCTGCGGTAGAGCCACGCCCCGGGGTGGTGGGGGTCGGGCAGATAGGCCTCGCGGGTGCGCTCGGGGTCGTTCACGTAGCCCCGGCCGACGCAGATCCCCGAGAACGCGATCAAGCCGGGGGCGCCCAGCGGGACGGGCGCCAGGTGCTCGTCGACGACGTACACGCGGACGTTGTTGACCGGCCGGCCGACGGGGACCCAGTCGGACGCGGGGGGACGGTCCATGACCGCGTGGTTGGTGTCGTCGCTGGTCTCGGTCAGCCCGTACGCGTTCACCAGCCGGGTCCCCGGCACGGCGGCGAACCAGCGCTCGACGAGGTCCTTCTTCAGCGCCTCCCCGGTCACCGAGACGCAGCGCAGGTCCGGCAGGCGCCGCGGCCGGCTCTCCAGCGCGGACAGCACGACGTCCAGGTGGGAGGGGACGAGCTGCAGCACCTCGACCGGTTCCCCGGCGACCGCGTCGAGGAAGCGGTCGGCGTCCAGGACCACGTCCTGCTCGACGACGAGGACCCGCCCTCCGGCCAGCAGCGGGGCGGTCAGCTGCCACAGCGAGATGTCGAAGCTCTGCGGCGCGGTCTGCGCGACGACCTGGCCCTCCCCGATGCCGAGGTCGTCGATCTTGGCGTAGAGGTGGTTGAGGAATCCGGCGTGCTCGCACATCGCGCCCTTGGGCTCCCCGGTCGAGCCGGAGGTGAAGTACAGGTACGCCAGCTGGTCGCCGGCCACGGGGACACCGGGATCGGACGGCGGGTGATCCTGCGCGCGGGCCTCCTCCACGAAGACGGTCGTGGTGCCGGGCAGCCCGTGCAGGGCGCGTTCCAGGGCCTCGGTGCTGCCGTGCTCGGTGATGACGGTCGTGCAGGCGGCGCGGGTGAGGACGGCGGCGATCCGGCCGGGCGGCAGGTGCGGCTCGACGGGCAGGTACGCGCCCCCGGCCTTGAGCACGGCCAGCACCGCGGCCAGCCAGTCCAGGTTCCGCCCGGTGACCACCGCGACCACGTCCTCGGCCCGCAGCCCGCGGGCCAGCAGGGCGTGGGCCAGGCGGTTGGCACGGGCGTTGAGCTCCCCGTACGTCCACCGCCGGCCGGCGTGGACGGCCGCCACCGCCTCGGGCCGGCGAGCCGCCCGCTCCTCGAAGAGCTCGTGGAAGCGCCGGTCTGGCAGCCTGCGCCGGGGCCCCGCCATGCCGTCGAGCTGCAGCCGGGTCTCCTCCGCCGTGAGCAGGCTCTGGCGCGCGTGCTCGGCGTCGACGTCGGTGGCCATCAGGGTGAGGGCGGTCAGGTGGTAGCCGGCGATCCGGGCTGCCGCCGGTTCGTCCAGCACGTCGGTGCGGTAGCCCAGCTCCAGTACCGGACGGCCCTCGTGGGCGCCCAGGCCCACCCGCAGCACCGTGGACCGGTCAGGTGCCCCGTCCGCGCCGGCCAGCCCGGCGCCCACGCCCGCCGGGTCGCAGACGGTCTCGAACAGCGGGCCGGTCATCCCGAGCTCCCGGCTCAGCTCACCGACCGGGTAGTCCTGGAAGGCCAGCACCTGCGCCTCCACCCGGTGCGTGGCCAGCACCAGCCCGCGCCACGTGGCGGCGGCCGCCGACAGCCGGCACGGGAGCACCCTCCCGTCCTCGACGGCGTAGCCGGTCACCACCTCCGCCTCCCCCGACAGGGCCGCCAGCACCTTGGCGTGCGCGGCCGGCAGCATCGAGCGCAGCGGCACGCCGAGGCGGTACGCCTGCCGTCGCAAGGCCGCCACCAGCCCGTCCGGGAGCCCCAGCCGGTGCACGGCGGTGCCCGGTGGGGACGGCCGGCAGGTCCAGCGCGGTATCGAGGTGAACCCGCCGGTGGTCACCATGGAGTGCCAGAACCTGCGGCCGGTGTGGGCGTACGTGTCCATCGAAGTCGTCCTTCCGGTGCGATGCGGTGGCGTCGGGTCGTCGGTGTGCCGGGGGCGCCGCCCTCCAGTAGGCACCGGCGCCGACGGCCTGTCCTGCCCCGGCAATTCGGTACTTGACGTGTCGGCGTACGTCCCGACAATCCGCCCGCCCCGCCCGTTCGGCGCCCGCCCGTAACGGCGCTCCCGGACGGCGTCAAGTCACGGATTCCGGTGACATGACGGACAGCTCCCGATGGGTGTCACTGGGAGCACGACCACCCCCGGAAGGGAGACACCGTGCCGGTCATATCCGCACCCCAGGACTTCAACGAGGACGATCTGTACGTCGACCTCGAACCCGTCCTCGCGCAGCGGCTGTTCCTCAAGTGCGAGGGCTTCAACTTCGCGGGGTCGATCAAACTCAAGGCGGCCGCCGCCATGATCGGGGCCGCCGAGCGCAGCGGACGCCTCGGGGCCGGCTCGGTCCTGGTCGAGTCCTCGTCGGGCAACCTCGGCGTGGCCCTGGCCGTGATCGCCGCGAACCGGGGCCACCGCTTCGTGTGCGTGACCGACACCCGCTGCAACCTGGCCACCCGGCAGATGATCGCCGCCCTCGGCGCCGGGGTGCACCTGATCACCGAACCCGCTCCCGTCGGGGGCTGGCTGCGGGCCCGCATCGACCACGTCCGCGCGCTGTGCGCCGCCGACGACGGTTACGTGTGGCTGAACCAGTACACCAACCCCGACAACGGCCGGGCCCACTACAGGACGACCGCCCCGGCCATCGCCGCCCGCTTCCCCGCCCTGGATGTCCTGTTCGTCGGCGCGGGCACGACCGGCACGCTGATGGGCTGCGCCCGCTACTTCCGCCGCCACCATCCCCGCGTCCGCGTCGTGGCCGTCGACACCGCGGGCTCGGTCACCTTCGGCGGCGCCCCCGGCCGGCGCATGATCCCCGGGCTGGGCACGAGCGTCCGCCCGCCGCTGCTCGACACCGCGTGCGTCGACGAGGTCGTCCACGTCGCGGAGGCGGACGCCATCCGCACCTGCCACCGCCTGGCCCGCCGCGGCTTCCTCTTCGGCGGCTCCACCGGAACCGTCGTCAGCGCCGCCACCGACTGGCTCGCCGACCGCGGCCACGACGACCTCACGGCGGTCGCCATCGCCCCCGACCTCGGCGAACGCTACCTCGACACCGTCTACCACACCCCCTGGGTCAGGGACCTCTACGGTGACGACGCGCTCGCCGGCCCCGACGACCCCGCACCGCGCCCCGCCAGTGCCTCCACCGCCACCCCGGCCCACTGAACCACCGTCGCCCGAACGGCAGTTGAGTGCGCCTGCGGACCCGTGGGCCCGCCTGCCGGCCATAAGATCCACTTCAGTCGGGTCAACAGGCAGGCGGCAGCGGAGGACCGGGTACACGTACATGGCCGAACACATCGCCACTCCCCCGGGCCGTGCGCTCGCCGTGCGCTGCCGTCGCGTCGTCGACTCCGAGTGGTTCGGCGTCACCGTCTTCGCCCTCGTCCTGGCCAACGCGGCCGTCCTCGGCGTCGAGACGTACGACGGCATCGCGGCACGCTGGCACGGCCCCCTGAAACTGGTGGAGCACGCCTTCCTGGCGGCCTTCACCGCCGAGGTCGTCCTACGGGCCTGCGCCCACGCCGACCGCCCCGGGGACTTCCTCCGCGACCCGTGGAACATCTTCGACCTGGCCGTGGTGACGCTGGCCTACCTGCCCTTCGCGCGCGAGAACACCACGGTGCTGCGTCTGCTGCGGATGGCCCGGGTCGTGCGCGCCGCCCGCTTCCTGCCGCAGCTGCGCATCATCATCGTGGCCATCGGCAAGAGCCTGCCGGGCACGGTCAGTTTCCTGCTCGTCGGCACGATGCTGCTGTACGTCTACGCCATGACCGGCTGGGTCTTCTTCGCCGACGACGACCCCGAGCACTACGGGTCCGTCGGGCGGGCCGCCCTGTCGCTCTTCCTGCTGATCACCCTCGACGGCATCGGCGACGCCGTCCGGGGCGGCCTGGAGATCTCACGTTGGAGCCTGCTCTACTACGCCTCCTATGTGCTGCTCGGCTCGTTCGTGCTGGTCAACCTGCTCATCGGCGTGGTCATCAGCTCGCTGGAGGAGGCCAGGCAACTGGAGCGCGAGCGCGAGTCGCCGCCCCGGCCGACCGAGGGCGAGCCGCCCCCCGACCTACGGGAACGTCTCGCCGCCGCCCGGCGGGCCCTGGACGAGCTGGAAGCCGGGCTCGATCTCGTGGGCGCGCAGAGCGCGGGCCCCGTAGCCGCCATCCCGGCCGCCCCGTCCGGCGGGCGTCAGGCCGGGTCACCGGCCCCGACCTGAGGACGGGCGCTCCGGCGTCCTGGACCATGTGCCGCCGGCGACCGGTCAGAGCGTCAGGACCCGGCCGAACATGCCCACGGCGATCAGGAGCGTGACGGCGAAGATCGCCACCAGGGCAACGATCTCCCAGGTCTTCGGGACCTCCGGGGGCTCGGTGTACGAGATGCCCGCGGTGGTGCTCTCCTCGCAGGCCGGCGTCGGGGTGGGCGCCACCCGGTCCCGGTGCGGGCGCAGGGCCGGCGCGGGCTGCGCCCCGGTGCCGGTCGTGGCGCCGAACGCCGGGCCGATCGTGGGGCCGATCACCGGCCGGGGAGGAATCAGTGTCTTGGACATGCTCACCACTCCGGACGTTCCTGTGGCGGACGCGGGAACCGCTCCGCATGGCGTCACCTCGGGCCGCGGCGGCCGGGGTCCACGGAGGTCTCCGCCGCACACCGCCCGGGCGATTCATCTTATATCCGCACGAAGGGATCCACGATCAGGGATCCCACGTGACCAGCGCGTCACGCTGGGTGGCCGATGACACCCGTCCTCCTCGCGGGACCGGACGATCCGGCCGCCACGGGAGAGGATGGGACGAGGGCCGACGAGGGCAACGCCGAGGGAGAGGACGGAAGATGACCGACGCACTGGTGCTCGGTGGCGGGGGCGTCGCCGGGATCGCCTGGATCACCGGACTGCTGGCGGGGCTCGCGGACGCGGGGCAGGACGTGTCAGGAGCCGACGTGCTGGTCGGGACGTCGGCGGGGGCGACGGTCGCGGCGCAACTGGCCAGCGGGCTGTCGCTGCAGGAGCTCTACGCCCGGCAGACCGAGCCGGAGCTGCAGTCGGCCGAGATCATGGCGGACGTGGACCTGGCGAACTTCGGCGCGGGCATCGCCGACGTGCTGCAGGGCGCGGCCTCCGTCCCCGACATGCGGCGCGCGGTGGGCAGGTACGCCCTGGACGCCGAGACCGTGCCGGAGGCGGAACGGCGGCGGGTGATCGAGTCCCGTCTCCCCTCACACGACTGGCCCGCCTCCCGGACGGTACGGATCGTCGCCGTGGACGCGGAGACGGGGCAGCCGCGCGTCTTCGACGGCTCCTGCGGCGTGGGCCTCGTGGACGCCGTCGCGGCGAGCTGCGCCGTGCCGGGCATCTGGCCCCCCGTGACGATCGAGGGGCGCCGCTTCGTCGACGGCGGCGTACGGTCCGCCACGAACGCCGACTACGCCGGGGGCGCGTCGCGCGTGCTGGCGATCGCGCCGATGGGGACCACGGACCTGTTCCCCAGCGAACTGCCCCTCGAGCGGGCCCTGGCGGAACTTCGGGCCGCGGGCGCCGAGGTCGCGGTGGTCGAACCGGACGAGGCGTCACTGGCGGCGATCGGCACGAACCCGCTCGACCCCGCCACCCGCCGGCCCGCCGCCGAGGCCGGACGGGCACTGGGGCGCGCGCTGAAGATCGAGTGGAGCCGTGCGTGAGCACCCCGCGGGTGGCGCAGGGACCTCGCCCTCGCCCCTCCCCGAACCAGGAGTCCTGAAGGAGGCGGCCAGGCAAGGAGGCGCGGCCCACCTGCCACCGCTGGTTCAGCTCCGTGTGAGGTGCCCCACGGCCGCTCACGACCGCACCCCGGCCAGCCGGAGCACCGCCTCCAGCCCCCGGTGCCCGCCGGGGGCCGCGCCTGCGGGCAGGACGTACGAACGCAGTCCCGCGCCGGCCGCGCCGCCGTCCTTGGCCGGGTGGTCACCCACCATGAGCGTCTCGGCCGGATCGACGCCCAGTTGACGGCAGGCGTGCCCGAACAGGACGGCGTCGGGCTTCTCGGTGTCGTACGCGTAGGAGTGCACCCACGCCGAGAAGTGGTGGTCGAGCCCGTGATGGGCGAAGGTCGGCCGCAGATCCCAGCCCACGTCGCTGACGACGCCCATGGCGATGCCCGCACCCCGCAAGGCTTCCAGCGTGGCCGCGGCGTCGGCGTACGGCACCCAGTGGCCGGGCGCCCGCAGCTGCTCGTAGAGCGCGTCGGCGTACGGGGCGAGTTCGGCCACGGAGGCGTACCACGTCGTGAAAGCGTGACGATGCGCCGTCGAGGAGACGTCCCGGCCCCGTTGCGCGCGCACCACCTCGGGATCCGTGAGCCCCGCCTCCAGCCCGTCCAGCAGCCGGTCCATCTCCGCATCGCCCACGGGCCGTTCCAGCACCGCGCGGATCCGGTCCGCGTACGACGCGATCTGGAACAGCGTCCCGGAGAAGTCGAAGAGAACGGCACGCACGGGTGCGGACCCACGGGCGACGACCGCGGCACGCAGGGGCCCTTCGGGGCCGCAGACGGGAGGCTGTGTCATTCGATCTTCCTACCGCACGCCCCACGGCAGCCACCAGGCCCCGCGGAGGGCCGGACGGTGACAGCTCAGGACTGCTGCTGGGTTCTGCGCCGGGGCAGCCCCTCCTCCCCGCTCGCCGGCAGGCACAGCACGCGGACCCGACGGCGCACCAGCGGAACCACGGCGGCGCCGAGCGTGACCAGGCCGCAGCAGGCCAGCGCCGGCCGCACGCCGAAAGCGTGGGCCATCGGCGCGGCCGTCAGGGAGGCCAGGGGGACGGGGGCGAGCTGGAGCAGGGTGGAGAACGCGATGACCCGGCCGAACGCCTCGTCGGGAACGCGGCGTTGGAGCAGCAGGGTCCACACCGTCGACACCAGTGCCTCACCTGCACCGGCCAGGAAGTACCCGGCCCCCACGGCCGGAAGGCCCGTACCGGCCGCCATGGTGAGCATGGGCAGCGCCATCAGCGCGGTCCCCGCGCAGAGCAGCCGGCCCACGCGGCGCACGTGCCACCACAGCGCCACGGCGGCGCCCACGAGGATCCCCGCGGTGAAGCCGGTCATGGCCAAGCCCCACGCTGCCGCACCACCCAGGTGTTCCTCCGCGTAGGCGGGCCCCAGCGTCTGGAACGACACCAGCCAGACGGGCACCACCACCGTCCCCTGGACCAGCAGCAGCCGGAGCCACGGACGCGCGGCGATCTCCCGCCATCCCTCGCCGGGCCGCAGGCCGCCGGTCCGCCGGCGCGCGTCGGGCAGCCGCGGGGTGCGGAGGCGGGTGGAGAGGAGTCCCGCGGCCAGGTACGTGGCCGCGTCCCAGGCGATGGCCCACTGCGGCCCGGCCGCCGCCACCACGATGCCGCCCAGCGCCGGGCCGGCCACCTTCACGGAGTTCTGCGCCAGCCGCAGCAGCGCGTTGGCCTGCCGGAGCTGTTCCGGCGGGACCACCGCACGGAGCACCCCGCTCGACGCCGGCCCGATGAACGCCCCCGCCACGCCACCGAGCGCCGCCGACACCGCCAGGTGCCAGACCTGGGCGGTCCCGGACCACACCAGCGCAGCCGCGCAGCCCTGCCCCACGGCGGCGACGACGTTGGCCGCGACCAGCACCGTGGACCGGGGCCACCGGTCCGCCACCGCGCCGCCGACCAGCAGCAGCGCCGCTCGCGCGGCCATGTCGGCCGCCAGCACGACCCCGAGCCCGCCGACGCTCCCGCCGATCCCGAGCACGGCGAACGCCAGCGCGATCGGCGAGACCGCGGTCCCGGTCCACGACAGCACCCGCGCCGCGAAGTGCCGCCGGAAGAGGGGACCGGACAGCGGAAGCCATGCGGCGGTGAAACGGGCGGTGAAGCGTGCTGAGGTCATCGTCCCCATCCCCCGATGCGTTGTCCGACGCGGCGTCAACTTCGGGCGCCGTCCATCCCGAAGCGGGCTAGGCAGTGCCACACCTTCTTGAGCGCCTGGGGGTCGTGGCGGCCGGTCGCGGCGGCCGTGCCGAGGACGCGGGGGTCGAGCAGGCCGTCGACCGCGATCCCGGCGCCCAGGTCCACGTACTCCCGGCCGCGGTACGCGGGGCGAAGCCGGAGTTCCTCGACGGTGAGCCGGAAGCCGCCGTGCCACTCCACGGGGCAGGGCAGCCGGCGGGCCGCGTCCTCGACGGCGGTGCCCCGGTAGCAGGGGTCCAGGACCAGCGCCTCGACATCGCGGTCCAGACGGACCGGTCCGTGGACCTGTGCCTCGATGTAGTCGTCGAGGGCGTCCCTGGAATCGGCCAGGGCGAGCGCGACCAGGCCCATGCGGTCCCCGACGCCGAAGTCCGAGGGTTCGAAGAAGCTGTCCGGGTAGCAGAAAGTCGTCCGGGTCACCGTCCCTGCGCTCAGGCGGAAGTGGGCGGACCCGAACCGCGGCGCGGCGCCGACCGTCTTGCGGCGGAAGTTCAGCGCCCCGTAGACGGGGCGTTCGGCGGGCGGCGCGGCATCGTACGCACCGTTGAAGATGCGGCTCTCCCACCGCCACCGGTCACCGCCCGGCCGGGCGGTCAGGCCGCCGTTGCTCGTTCCCGTGACGAACTGCGAGTGGTAGACGCCGCCTTCGGACAGGGCCTGCAGCACCGGCTTGCCCCGCGCGGCCCGGTCCGGGTGGAAGTTCAGCGTGACCCGCAGCGCCGGATCCACCGGAGGTCCCGACGACAGCCCCGCGACGTGCCGCAGGGCCCGCTCCCGCGGGGTCGGGGCGGTGGCGTCGGTGGTCATCCACGCAGTGTCCCGCGGACGACGGGGAGTTCGCACATCCGCATCACCGGCCAGGCATGATGTGTCCATGCGGAGATCATCTTTGGGTTCAGTCACCGCCGCCCTCGCCCTGACGGCCCTGGCCGGCGCCTGCGGGTCGGGGGACGGCAACCGGGCACGCGGCCTGGCCCGTGATGCGTGCGGGACCTACGAGATGTTCCTCCCCGGCGGCTTCGACACTCCCGAAGACCGGGACACCGTCCGCGAGCGGGACATACCCGCTCTCGAGGAAAGTGCGCGCGAGGCCGCCCAGGCCGCCCGCCTCGACTCGGACTGGCGGGAACTCGCCCAAGGGCTGTCCAGGACGGTGGAGTGGGCCTCGGCGAGCCTCGAACTCGCCGACCTGAAGGCGGATGTCGCGCCGACGTCGGACGGCACGGACGAGGCGGACGCACTGCAGGCCCGCGTCCTCAGCCTCGGCAGCGAGCTCGACGCCCACGATCCCCAGGCGCAGTGCCAGAAGGCCCAAGCCTCCTGACGCCGGGAGTGGCCGACGCGGCCGGCCGCGGACGACCCCGGCCGACTCACCGGCCACGACGCACCTTCACGCGGGGCCGCCCAAGTGGGCGGGGAGGAGGCGCAGCACGTGGTCGATGCTCTGTTCCGGGGTGTCGCCCTCCGTGCACACGACGTGCGTCGCGACGGCACGGCACATGGGGTCGTGGAGCCATGCGCGAGGAAGTCATGGCCGTCGGTGATCCAGTCGGTCCCCTTGGACGCCATCGAGCGGCGGCGCAGCACGGTGAGGGCGCGCTCCGGATCCGCGGCGGGGAGCAGCAGATGGACCGCGGTGCAGGGGTGGAGGGCGGCGCGGACCTGTGCGGCGTGGCGGGGGTCGGCGTAGCTCGTGTGGCCCGCGCCGAGCGCGACCACCGCCCCGGGGTGGTCGGCGAGGACCCGCCGCACCGCGTGGACCCGGGCGGGCTCCCACTCGCGTTCGGCTGCCACGCGGCCGAGGGCGGTGATGCGCTCGCGCAGGCGCGCGACGCTCCAGCCGACCTCGCGGTAGTAGGTGTCGGCGACCGCGTCGAGGTCCGTGAAGGGGCGCCCGAGCCGGGCGGCGACGCCCCGCCCGACGGTCGACTTGCCCGTCGCGGCCGGGCCCACGAGGACGAGCAGCGGTGCGGCTTCCATGGCGGGCCATGATGCTGCATCCCCCGCGGCGGGGGGAGGGCCGGGACGCGTCGGGCCGCCCCCGGTCCCGGGGGCGGCCCGACGTGCGCACCGTGCGGGGAGGGTCAGAGGTCGAACTCCGCCGGGGCCAGGTCGAGGGCGTAGCAGGCCTCGCGGACGACGGCCTGCTCGGTCTTGTCGAAGTTGCCGTCGGCGCCGCCGATGACGATGCCGATCTGGATGACGGCCCGCGCCTCGGCGGGCTTCTTCCTGGCCTTGGCGATCTCCTGGAGGATGCCGACCTTGCCGAAGTCGAAGTCGGCGGTGAGTTTGTCGAGGCAGTCGTCGAAGCGCCGCTGCAGGTCGGCGGCCGGGAAGTTCTGCAGGACCTCGTTGGTCGCGATGAGCTGCGCGACGCGCTGTCGTTCGGAGGGGTCCACGGTGCCGTCCGCGGCGGCGACCAGGGCGCACATCGCCATGCTCGCGTCGCGGAAGGCGCCGCTCTTCAGGTCGTTCTTCTTGGCGACGAGCTGCGTCTGCATCGTCGCGGCCGAGTCCTTGATGCGGTCCCAGAGGGCCACGGTCTCTCCTCAGGTGATGGTCCGGCGTTCACCGAGGAGGTAACGCAGGACGCGCGGCGCGAGTGCCGCGCCGCGCGGCGGCCGTGCCCTCGCGTCAGACCGCCGTCGTCAGCGCCTCGTACTGCTCGTCGGTGAGCCGGATACCCGCTGCGGCGATGTTGTGCTCCAGGTGCGCGACCTTGGACGTGCCGGGGATGGGCAGCATGACCGGGGAGCGCCGCAGCAGCCAGGCGAGGGCGAGCTGGGACGGCTGGGCGCCGTGCGCCTCGGCGATGCGGTCCAGGGGGCCGCCCTTCCGCGCCAGTTCGCCCGTGGCGAGCGGGAACCAGGGGATGAAGCCCATGCCGTGCCGCTCGGCGTGGGCGAGGACGTCCTCGGCCGCCCGGTCGGCGAGGTTGTAGCGGTTCTGCACGGAGACGATGGTGGCGGTCCTCGCGGCCTCCTCGATCTGGGCCGTGGTCACCTCGCTGAGCCCGATGTGCCGGATCTTGCCCTCCTGCTGCAGCGCGGCGAGTTCCCCGACCTGGTCGGCGATGGGCACCTCGGGGTCGACGCGGTGCAGCTGGAGCAGGTCGATGCGCTCGACGCCCAGGTGACGCAGGCTCAGCTCCACCTGCTGCCGCAGGTACGCGGGCCGCCCGACCGCGACCCACTGTCCGGGGCCCGGGCGGGCGAAACCCGCCTTGGTGGCGATCACCAGGTCCTGCGGATAGGGGTGGAGGGCCTTGCGCAGGAGCAGTTCGGCGGTGAAGGGGCCGTAGGCGTCCGCGGTGTCGATGAAGGTGACGCCGAGGGTGACCGCGCGCCGCAGGACCCGTACGGCCTCGTCGGGGTCCGCGGGGTCGCCCCACACGCCCTCGCCGGTCAGCTGCATCGTCCCGTAGCCCAGCCGGTGGACGGGCAGGTCGCCGCCGAGGTCGAAGGTGCCGGAGTCGCGGGCGTCGGCCTGCGCGCTCGTGGATGTCATGGGGGTCTCCTCGCGTCGTGCCGGCGGACGGCTGCTCACCAGCTTCGGGGCCGCGTCCGCTCCCCGCTCGGCGGACTACGCCGACCGGCGCCCCCCGGCCGGTCCCTCAGCTCACCGCCTGCCCGCCCAGGGCGCCCAGGGCGTACGTCGCGGCCGAGGCGGCGGCGACGATCAGCGGCTGGCGTGCCGCGGTCCAGGCGGCCTTGCGGGGGCACGCGCCGGAGCCGAGGCGCCGACCAGGAGCGAGGCGAGGGCGGTCACGGCGGCGGACGCGGCCGTCCCGGAGGTGAGGAACCACGGCAGCAGCGGCACGAGGGCCCCCGTCGCGAAGAGCAGCGGCGAGCTGACGGCAGCGACCATGGGCGATCCGGCCTCCCGGGCGCTGACGCCGAACAGGATGCGCAGGGTCGTCTGCCGGGTGGTGCGCTTGGCGGCGGCGATGCCCCCGCCGGCCCGGACCGCGGTCTCCTTGTCGGGGCCGCGGTCGCGCATGCGGCGCGTCATGTGCGCCGGCACGACGAGGGGGCGACAGCGTCCACGCCCGGTGGAGCGCGTCCTCCATGCCGCCGGCGATCTCCCGCCGGCCGCGTACGGAGACCCGCTCCCCCGCGGCCATGGACAGGGCGCCGGCGAGCAGGCTCGCGGGGCCGGTCAGCCGTACCGTCCCGGGACCGGCGCTCGTACCCGCGACGCCGAGGATCAGGCAGAGGTTGGTGACCAGGCCGTCGTTGACGCCCAGCAGGCGGCCCGCCGCCGCCCGCGACGCGGTGGGCGGTGCGGGCGAGCGCGGCGAGTTCGGCCTCCGCGGCGGCGTCGCCCTGCGCGCTGCGCCGGGCGGGGGGTCCCAGCGCGGCGCGAGCACCGAACGGTCAGGACCCGTCGATGCCCTGCACAGCCTCCTCGCCGTTCGTCGCATCAGGCTGCGGTCGTGACCGGTGCGGGGGCGGGAAGGGCGGCGGGGCGGTGTGCCGGACCCGCCGGGGGAGCGGCCGTCCGTCAGCCGACCGCGTCCTCGAGGCTGTCGTGACCGGTGGCGGCGAGGATCGACTCGCGGACCCCGGGGCAGCCCTGCTGCGCGGCGGCGTCGAAGTCCGCGGCCGTGCGCGGCTGCTGCTCCGGGTGGTCGGAGACCCAGGTGGCCAGGTCGATCGCCAGGGCGGCCTGCGCCCCGACGTCGGAGCCGATGTCCTTCACCTTGGGCTGCTCATCGGTGAGGAAGGCGCAGAAGGCCGCGGCGTCGACCGGGTTGCCGTCGCCGTCCTTCGCCGGGTCCTGCGCGGAGGCGCTCCTCGACGCGCTCGCGCTCGCGTCCGGCGCCGGCGTGCCGGCGGAGGGCGATCCGCCGCCCGCTTCGGCGCCCTTGCCGCCGCACGCGGTCAGGAGCAGCAACAACAGGGCGGCGGGCACTGCGTACTTCATGGTTCCCCCTCCTTCAGGACGCCCCCACGACGTCCGGTGCCGCCATCCAACGCCATCCGCCGGCGCATGTCCCGCGGGCACACGGGTTCGGTGCCCGACGGTGACTGTCCCGGGACGTCGCGGCCGTCCGGCCCTGCCCCCGCTATTGGTTGACGCTTCATCACCGGGACATCCGGCGAGGCTCGACGTGTCACCGCGGTTCGGGAAAGATGAGCCGAGCATGTCAATCAGGCCGTGCATTCCCCCACCGCGGTCGACCAGGAGGAAGCAAGTGAAGAGAAGCTCGCGTACCGGCAGGGTCCCGGCTGTCGTCGGCAGCGCGGTCGCGCTGCCGCCGCCACCCGGGACCTGTCTCCTATACCCTTTTCCCATCTCCGAGCCCCAGAGCACTCCTTCAACTTCGTTTTCCCCTGAAAAAAAAAAACACAACGAATGGAGTAATACAAAGTCTATGTAGAATGAGAGAT
>NZ_JARAVO010000084.1:0-36206 GCF_033792805.1 Streptomyces sp. PA03-1a | reverse complement strand
CGTCCTTGCCGCCGCCCCCGTGGTCGTCGCCGCTCTCCGCGGTGCCGAACCGCACCGCGGAGAGCGGCGACGACCACGGGGGCGGCGGCAAGGACGACGGCGGCCACGGGCGCGGCCGGGGCCGGGGCGGCCGGGACGACGTGACGCGCGGCGGCGAGGACGACGACCGGCACGGCGGCAGCGCCACACCCTCGCCCGCCGCGGGCGACGACCCGGTGGTCGGCCACATCGGCCGGACGGTCGTGCACGGCACGGGACGGGCCACGCTGGACGGCCGGACCGCCGGCTACCGGTTCGCGACGATCAAGGCCACCGACCTCGCCGGGCAGACCGTCCGCATCCACGCGGGCACCTCGCTGGCGGCCCGCGAGAGCGCCGTGAACACCGCGGCGGCGGCCATGCTGGCGGGACTGCCCCTGCTGCTGCTGGTGGTCGGCGGCGCGACCTGGCGGGTCACCCGCCGCGCGCTCGCTCCGGTGGAGGGCATCCGGCGTGAGATGGCCGCGATCACGGCCTCCGAGGACCTCTCGCGGCGTGTGCCGGAGCCGGCCGCCCGCGACGAGGTGGCCCGGCTGGCGCGCACCACCAACGAGACCCTCACCGCGCTGGAGGCCGCGGTCGAGCGGCAGCGCCGCTTCGTCGCCGACGCCTCGCACGAACTGCGCAGCCCGATCGCCTCGTTGCGCACGCAGCTGGAGGTCGGCTCGGCCCATCCGCACCTGCTCGACGTACCGGGCGCCGTCAAGGACACCGAGCGGCTGCAGCAACTGGCGGGGGACCTGCTGCTGCTCGCCCGGCTCGACGCGGGCGAACGGCCCGCGCGGCGGCGGGTCGACCTGGGCGAACTCGTCGGCGAGGAGGTCCGCAGGCGGCCCGCCGACCGGGTCCCGGTGACCGTCGACGTCGAACCGCGGCGGGACGTGGCGGGCTCACGCGGCCAGTTGGCCCGGGTCGTGGGCAACCTCGTGGACAACGCCCAGCGCCACGCGCGCGCCGAGGTGACCGTGACCGTACGCCTGCGGGACGGCCTGGTCGTCCTCGCGGTGGGCGACGACGGCGACGGCGTCCCGCCCGCCGAGCGCGAGCGGATCTTCGAGCGCTTCGTCCGGCTCGACGACGCCCGCAGCCGCGACGAGGGCGGTGCGGGTCTCGGCCTGGCCATCGCGCGCGACGTCGCCCACCGCCACGACGGCTCGCTCACCGTCGGCACCGCCCCGGCGGGCGGTGCCCTCTTCGAACTCCGCCTGCCGGCGGCGGCCGCGGACTGACCGGCTCCGGGAGGGGCGGGGCTTGCGCCGGGCGAGGGGTCAGGTGATGACGCCGAGCTGGCGCAGCATGCCGAGTTCGTCGCTGCTCCCCCAGCGCTCGACCATCTTCCCGTCCTCGAACCGGCTGATCTGCATGCCCCGGTAGCTGACGGTCCGCCCCGTGGGGGCGTGGCCCATCAGCTCGCCGAGGTGCGTGCCGGTGATGGTGTACGCGAAGGCGATCTCGTCGTCGGTGGCCATGACGTGCTCGACCTCGACGTGCAGATCGGGGAAGGCCCGCCGCATCGCGCCGAACATCTCCTCGTACCCCTCCGGCCCGGGGCCCTGCCCCGGAGCGGGGTCGTGGTCCACCGAGGCGGACGCGACGTACTCGCCGATCTCGCCGAGGTGGCCGCTGTTCACCGCCGTGCCGAAGCCCTCCAGGACGGAGAGGTTGTCGCTGCGGGACATGCCGCGCTCCTTGCGGTCGCGATCTCGGGCGCCGGGGCGCCCCTTCCTTCCACCGTAGGCGCGGCCCGCCCGGGCGGCCTGCCGGCGGTGCCGGCAGGCCGCCGGCACCGCCGCGGATCAGCCGACGCACGCCTTCTTGTCGGCGTGCGACTGCGGGATGTCGTCCGGGACCGCGTCCGGGTCGGCGAGCGGTTTCCCGGCGCCCAGGTAGTCACCGCCGAGGGTGAGGGTCATGTCCGCGCGGGGTCCGGCGTCGGCCGTCGCGGGGTGCAGGGCGCCGGACGGCAGGCCCATCATCGCGGCCAGGGCCCGGGCCTGGTCCGCCTGGTCCGGACCGTAGGCCAGGGTCGTGCGGTCCTGCTTCCCCCCGGGCGCGTTGCCGCCGTTGGTGGAGTGGGAGACGCCCTCGGTGTTCTGCAGCCACTCCAGGGTGTCCTGCGCCGCGCCCTGGGGGCCGCCGGCGTTGTAGACGACGACGCGGACCTGCGACGGGTCCGCCTTGGCGCCGCGGAGTTTGGAGTCGGCGGCCGCGGGCTTCTTCTTCGCGGCGGTCAGCGAGACGTCGTTCTTGATCGCCTTGAAGAGCGCGGGCGCCTTCGTGTCGTCCACGACGACCGTCGCGTGGAAACCCACCTCGGCCGGGTTGTCGACGACCGGGAGCGTGGTGAAGGTGATGTGTTCGGGGTCGACCCGGTTGAGGTCCTTGGCGAGGTCGGTGAGCTTCCCGACGCCGCCGATGCCGGTGTCCACCGTGAGCGACTTGGTGGCGGCGTTCGCCAGCTGGAAGAGCTTGCCGGGGTCGGTGAGGGTGTCACCGGACTTCATCTGACGGATCATCGACGCCAGGAACTGCTTCTGCAGGTCGATGCGGTCCAGGTCGCTGCCGTTCTTCAGCGAGTGCCGGGTCCTGACGAAGGCCAGGGCCTGCTCGCCCTGGACCTTGTGCGGTCCCGCGGACAGGTTCAGGTGCGAACCCTCCCCCTCGTCGGTCGTGTCGTGGATGGGGTGGGTGAGACAGACCGGCACCCCGCCGACCGCGGTGGACAGGGTCTTCACGGCCTCGAAGTTGACCAGCACGAAGTGGTCGATCGGCAGGCCGGTGATCTTCGTGACGGTCCGCATGGTGCAGCCCGGGTCGCGGCCGTCCTGGCCCAGGCTCTGGTTGAAGCGCGGGTTGGTCCCGGCCTTGGGGGTGCCGGGGATGGTCTTGGTGGAGCCGTCCTTCTGCTTGGTCGGGCAGTCCGGGATGCCGGTGACCATGTCGCGCGGGATGCTCATCGCGGTCGCGTTCGACCGGTCCTTCGCCACGTGGAAGAGGATCGTGGTGTCCGCGTGGCCGACGCTGCCGGCGTCCCCGTACTTCGCGCCCAGGCCTTCGCGGCTGTCGGTGCCGATGACCAGGATGTTCACCGCGTCCTTGCTGGTCGCTTGCTTGCTGCCCGCCGTGCCGACGTCCACGGTGGCGATGTTGCCGTCGAGATGCCGGTACAGGAGGTAGGCCCCCGCGCTGCCCGCGAGCACCAGGAAACCGAGCGTGCCCGCGGTCCACATCAGCACCTTGCGCTTCGTGGACCGCTTGGCCTTGCGGGACGTCGCGGTCCCCGCGCGGCGGCCGCCGCGCGGTGCCGGGACGGGCCGCTGCTCCTCGCGGCGTGCCCGCCGCCCGCCCTGCCGGGGCACCGTGGGCGCCGGTGGGGCGTCGGAATCCAGCCGCAGCCGGTAGGAACCGGTCTCCGGGTCGAGGACCCACTGGTCCGCGGGGTCGATGTCGCTGCCGTCGTGCCTGTCCACGGTCGTACGGGGCCTCCGTCCACACCCCGGCCGGCCCGGGGCATCCGTTCAGACATACGAATGCCGCACATGGTTGCCCCCGGGGCGGTCAACTCCCGCTGCGGGACGGGGGACCAAGGCACTTCCGTGGGGGTTGAACCCGTGCCGCCGCCGGGCCGTACCAGTGGCGGCGGTCCCGACACCCGCGCCTGGCCCGCCGTGCCGTCACCGCACTTCACAGGGAAGGACCTTCGGGGTGTCGCTCTTCACGCGCTCTCACCGGCCGGGCACGACGGACGACGGACCGGCGGTGGAGGGCGACCCGCCGGACGACGGACCACCCGCGGACGGGGGCGGCGCCCCCGGCGGCGGCACCCCCGCGCGCACCGGATGGCGGGAGCGACGTCCCGCGGCGGCCCGGGCGCTGCGCGCGGGGACGACGGCGCTGGCCGCGGTGGTCGTCCTGGCCGCGCTCGTCCTGCCGGACCGGCTCTCCTCCATGGGGCCGGGACACTTCGTCCGGCTGCCCGTGGAGGGGCTGCTCGGGGCGGTGCTTCTGATCGCCCTGCCGCGGCGCGCCCGAAGACCGGTGGCCGTGCTCATCGGCCTGGGCCTGGGCCTGCTGCTCCTGCTGAAGTTCCTCGACATGGGCTTCTACGAGGTTCGCCCGGCGCTTCGACCCGGTCTTCGACTGGAGCCTGCTCGCCGACGGCGAGGGGTACCTGACGGCCACCTCCGGCCGGGCGTACGCCGTCGCAGCGGCGGTCGGGGTGGCGTTCCTCGTCCTCCTGGTACCGGCCCTGACGATCCTGTCGGCGGTCCGGCTGGGCCGGCTCGTGGACCGCGACGGCCGGGGGGCGGCCCGGGCCGCCCTCGTGCTCGGCACCGTCTGGGTGCTCTGCGCGGCGCTGGGGCTGGAGACGGGCGACGCGCCGGTCGCCTCGCGGGAGTCGTCGGCCTTCGTCCGGGAACGCGCGGACGACGTCCGGGCCTCGCTGCGGGACCGCGAGGAGTTCGCCGAGGCGGCGGCGCACGACGCCTTCGCCGGCACCCCCGGTGACCGGATGCTGACCGCGCTCCGCGGCAAGGACGTCATCTTCGCCTTCGTCGAGAGCTACGGCCGCAGCGCCGTCGAGGACCCTAGGATCGCGCCCGGGGTCGACGCGGCGCTGGCGGACGGGACCCGCAGGCTGCAGGCCGCCGGGTTCTCCTCCCGGAGCGGCTGGCTGACCTCACCCACGTACGGCGGAGGGAGCTGGTTCGCCCACTCCACCTTCCTGTCCGGCCTGTGGGTGCCCCACCAGCAGCGCTACCGCTCGGTCGTCACGAGCGACCGGCTGACGCTGACGGACGCCTTCAAGCGCACCGGCGCCTGGCGCACGGTCGGCATCATGCCGGGGGTCACGGCCTCCTGGCCGGAGGGGGCGTTCTACGGCCTGGACCACGTCTACGACTCCCGGGACCTCGGCTACCAGGGCCCGAAGTTCAGCTGGGCGCCGGTACCCGACCAGTACAGCCTGTCGGCCTTCCAGCGGCTGGAGCACGGCGAGCCGCACGACAAGCCGCTGATGACGGAGATCATCCTGGTGTCGAGCCACCGCCCCTGGGCGCCCATCCCCGAGATGATCGACTGGGACCGGGTGGGCGACGGCTCGGTCTACGACGGGATCAGCGAGCAGGGCAAGGACCCGGCCGAGGTGTGGAAGGACCGCTCCAGCATCCGCACCGAGTACGGCAACTCCATCCAGTACTCCGTGAACAGCCTGGTCCAGTACGTGGCGAAGTACGGCACCAAGGACACCGTGCTCGTCTTCCTCGGCGACCACCAGCCCTCCCCCGTCGTCACCGGCAGCGACGCGACCAGCGACGTTCCCGTCGCGATCGTCGCGTACGACAAGGCGGTGCTGGACCGGACGGACGGCTGGGGCTGGTCCGACGGGCTGCAGCCCGCGCACGACGCCCCGGTCTGGCGGATGGACACCTTCCGCGACCGCTTCCTCACCGCGTACGGGTCCCGGCCCTCCCCCTGACCGCCCTCCCGTACGCACCCGGCGCCGTCCACAGCCTGTGGACGGCGCCGGCGCGCGCTCAGCCGCGCCGGGACCGCTCGGCGAGCCAGTCCAGCGCGGCGGCGGCGGAGCCGAGCACCGAGATGTGCCCCTCGCCGGGCCGCAGCCACAGCGCCGCGTCCGGGCACCGCCGGGACAGCCACACGCCGTGCCCGGCGGGCACCATGCGGTCCGCCTCGCCGTGCAGGACCAGGACGGGCGCGGCGGCCCGCGCCGGGTCGAAGCCCCACGGCGCCACATAGGCGAGGTCGTCGTCGACCATGCCGCCCTGGTCGCTCTCGATCCCCTTGCCCGCGACGTCACCCAGCCATCCCCACGCACCCGCCAGCGCGGCGTGGTCCCCGGGGGTGAACAGCTCGGGGTCGAAGTCGCCGGAGGCCAGCTGCGCCTCGAGCGCCGCCCGCCCCCGGACCGCCGCGCCGAGTTCCGCCGCGCCGGACGGCCCCATCCCGGCGAACCAGTCGAGCCCCTCCGCACCGAACGGCGCCAGGCCGGACCCGCTGACCACCGCCAGGACGCGGTCCGGCAGCAGGGCCGCGCAGGCCAGCGCGTGCGGGCCGCCGCCGGAGTGGCCCATGACCGCGAAGCGGCCGATGCCCAGGGCGTCGGCGACGGCCGCCGCGTCACCGGCGGCCGAGGCGACGTCCCGGCCCGGGCGGGGCGTCGAACCTCCGTATCCCGGGCGGTCGTAGCCCACCCACCGGATGCCGTGCCCGGCGGCCGCCGCGAAGAGCGGCTCGGGGGGCGTGCCGATGTTGGGCGTGCCGTGATGCCACAGGACGGCCAGCTCCGCGCCGTCCTCCCGGCCGCCCGGTCCGACCGGCCCGGTGTCGTACACGTGCAGCGTCCGCCCGTCGGCGAGTGCGATATCCGTCTCCGTCACCATCCGGCCGAGTCTAGGGGCGGGCACCGACACGGCCCCGGGATCGGCGGGCCAACGCCCGCCCCGGGAGCGGAAACCCACTGTCCCGGCGCACGGCCCGCTGCTACCGTCCCCCGGTGTTCTCCCTCCTCGAACCCGCCCTGTTCACCCGGCTGCGCGACGCGCGGCGGGTCCTCGTCGCCGGGGCCGGCGGCGGCTTCGACGTCTACGCCGGGCTGCCGATCGCGCTCGCGCTGCGCGAGGCGGGCAAGGAGGTGCACCTGGCCAACCTCTCCTTCGCGGACCTGTACGGCCTGGACCCAGGCGTCTGGCTGGACCACGACGTCGCCGCCGTGCGCCCCTCGACGGCCGCGCGCGGCGACTACTTCCCCGAACGGACCCTCGCCCGCTGGCTGGAGTCGCAGGGCCTGCCCTCGACCGTGTACGCGCTGTGCCGCGCGGGCGTCGAACCGCTGCGCGCCGCGTACCGGGCGCTGATCGGCCACCTCGGCGGGGTCGACGCGATCGTGCTGGTGGACGGCGGCACCGACATCCTCATGCGCGGCGACGAGAGCGGACTCGGCACACCGGAGGAGGACATGGCCAGCCTCGCCGCGGTGGGCGGGCTCACCGGCGTCCCGCAGCGGCTGGTGGCCTGCCTCGGCTTCGGCGTCGACGCGTACCACGGGGTGAACCACTCCCTGGTGCTGGAGAACCTGGCGGCCCTGGAGCGGGACGGGGCGTACCTCGGCGCGTTCTCACTGCCCCGCGACAGCCGTGAGGGGCGGCTCTACCTCGCGGCGGTCGCGCACGCCCAGGAGGCGACCCCGGACCACCCGAGCATCGTCCACGGTTCGGTCGCGGCCGCGGTGCGCGGCGACTTCGGGAACGTGCGGTTCACCGAGCGCACCCGGCACAGCGAACTGTTCGTCAACCCGCTGATGGCGGTCTACTTCTGCGTGGACGCGGTCGGCCTGGCCGCCCGCAACCTCTACCTCGACCGGCTGGAGGGGACGCAGCTCACCCGGCAGATCAGCTCGGTCGTCGAGGAGTTCCGCGACGAACTGCCGCGCCAACGGCCGCCGCGGACCTTCCCGCACTGACCGTCCCCGCCTCGCCGGTGGCGGTCAGCCGCGCACGTCCGCCGCGAGGGCGTCCAGGGACACCTGCCACAGCAGCGCGGCCGCGTCCGGGTCCAGCGCGTGGTCGGCGACTCCGCCGGACGTCCCGGGGATGTGGCGGTGCGCCTCGGCGCAGTCCTCGAAGTAACGCCCCCCGACGCACTCCAGCCGGGGCGCGGTGGCGACGAACACGACGGTGGCGGCCCCCTGTTGCGGGGTCTTGAAGGTGTGACCGCCGGACGCGGCGGCGGCGTCCAGGGCCTCGCGGGTGAGGTGCCGCGACAGGTTGGTGCCCAGGACCGCCCCCGGGTGGACGGCGTTGACGGTCACACCGTCCGCGGCCCAGCGCCGGCTGGCCTCCACCGCGAAGAGGACGTTGGCCGTCTTGGACTGGGCGTAGGCGAGGCCGGCGTCGTACGGGCGGACCCGGAAGTGGAGGTCGTCGAAGTGCACGGGGCTGCGCAGGTGGGCGACCGAACTGAGGGAGACCACGCGGGCGCGGCCCGCGGCGGCCAGGGCGGGGCGCAGGCGGATGGTGAGCGCGAAGTGCCCGAGGTGGTTGGTCGCGAACTGCAGCTCCCAGCCCTCGGGCGTGCGCGTCTGCGGGGTCATCATCACCCCGGCGTTGTTGACGAGGACGTCCAGGGGGCCGTGCCAGGCGGCGGCGAAGGCCGCCACCGAGCGCTGGTCCGCGAGGTCGAGGGGGGCGACCAGGACCCGCCCGCCGCCGCCCGCGACCGCCGCGGCCGCCCGTTCGCCGGCGGCGGTGTCCCGTACCGCGAGGGTGACCTCGGCACCGGCGCCGGCCAGGGCACGGGCGGTCTCCAGGCCGATGCCGGAGGCCGCGCCGGTGACGACGGCGCGGCGGCCGGTGAGGTCGATGCCGCCGGCGACCTCGGCGGCGGTGGACTGTGCGGTGAAGCCGGAGCCGGTCATGGCGCTGCCTTCCTCTCGGCGGTGCGGTGGTGCCACCCCTTCCAGGCAACCACCGCGGGCCGTCCCCGGCGCCCCCGGACGCGGGTCAGTGCAGCGCGCTCTTCTCCTGCCACCGGTCCCAGTCCACGTTCCAGTCGCCGAAGCCGTTGTTCGGCGCGACCGTGCCCTTGGCCTCCGACCCCGTGATCTCGAAGGGGTCGCCGACCCGGACCTGGGAGTACAGCCAGTCCGCGTCGGCGTCGCTCATCCCGACGCAGCCGTGGCTGCGGTTGGCCCGGCCGAAGAACGCGGCGTTCCAGGGGGCGGCGTGCGCGTACATCCCGGACCAGGTCAGCCGGATCGAGTCCTCGACCGTCTCATCGTAGGCGTCGCCGAGGCCGACGGTCTCGGAGTTCATCCGGACCGTGCCCTCCTTCGCCAGCACCACCGCCGTACCGCGCCACGAACCGGTGTCCGGGCCGGGGGTACCGCCGGAGACCGGGACCGTGCGGACCGTCCGGCCGTCGCGCTGCAGGGTGAGCCGCTTGCGGTCGAGGTCGACCTTGACCACCTGCCGGGCGCCGACGGTGAAGGAGGCCCGGTAGTCGCGGGCGAACCAGCCGCCGCCCGGTCCGGAGTCGGTGCCGTCCAGGCGGGCATCCAGGGTGACCTCGGTGCCCGGCCGCCAGTACTGCCTGGGCCGCCAGTCCACGCGGTCCCGGCCGGAGTAGTCCTTCAGCCAGCCCCAGGAGCCCTCGGTGCCGTCGGAGGTGGTCACCTTGAGCTGCTTCTCCACGGCGGCCTTGTCGGTCACCGGGTTGTCGAAGACGAGGGAGACCGGCTGGGCCACGCCGACCGTGGTGCCGTCGCCGGGCCGCCAGTCCACCTTGTTGACCTTTCCCGCGGCGGCCGTGGTGAAGCTGGACTCGCTGGTGCCGGTGGTCCCGCCCGGGGTGCGGGTCACGGCCTCGACGGTGTACGAGGCGCCGGGCACGACGTTGCGGTCCGAGGTCCAGGTGCGGCGGTCCGCGGACAGGGTGCCGGTCACGCCCTTGCCGTGCGGCCCGGCGACGGTGACCGTCGTGAGGGTGCCGCCCTCGGCGGTGACCCGGACGGGCTCGCCGGCCCGGACCCGCCCCCCGTGCGGGGTGACGGTGACGGTCGCCGCCCGCTCCTTCGGCGGCCCCGCGTCGCCGGCCGCGTGCGTCACCGCCGGGGCACTGCCCGAACAGGCGGTCAGCACGGCGGACAGCAGGGCGGCCGCGACGGCGGCGGTGCGCAGGCGGGGCCGGCGTATCGGGCCCACACGTTTCCGGGACAACGGAGACCTCCGGGAAGGACGGGGAGAGCACGGCCGGGAAACGGCCGGACCCCGGGGACTCTAGGCCGCGGAAAGCGCTGGTGGAGCGCCTGGGAGCCGTATGACGGCAGCTGGTGAGAAACGGTCATGGTCCGGTCACATTCGCCGCTCGGGGCGGTCACGAAGGGCTGTGAGCCTTCCTGTGTTACCACCCGACCACACCTCAGGGAGGCGCAGTGTCGGCACTGCTCGTGACGGCGGGCTGCGGCCCCCGGCAGGCCTGGCTCGGACCGGTCAGCGCGGAGACGTACCGCTCGTTCCTGGCGTCCCGGACCGGGTCGGCGCTCGGTCCGAGCTTCCTCCAGCACCCGTCGTGGGCACTGGTGAAGCCGGGGTGGCGGCCCCGGTTCCTCGGCTGGGGCGCCGGGGACGGCGCCGGGCGCGGCGAACTGCGCGGGGGCGCGCTGGTGCTGCTGCGGCAGTTCCCCGGGACGCGGAAGTCCTTCGCCTACCTGCCCGAGGGGCCGGTCGCCGACTGGGCCGACCCGGACGTCGACGCCTGGCTGACGCCGCTCCTGCGCCACTTGCGCGGACTCGGGGCCTTCGCCGTGCGCATCGGCCCCTCGCCCGCCCACCGCCGCTGGGACGCCGCCGCGCTGAAGGGCGCGACCGGCCTCGGCCGCCGCTTGTCCGACGTCCTGGCGTGCGAGGTCGACCCGCTCGGCACGGTCGTGGCCGAGCGGCTGCGGGCCCGCGGCTGGCGGCGCTGCGGCGGCGACGGCCCGGACGGCGGCGGGGACGCGGACGCCCAGCCCCGCCACGTCTTCCGGGTCCCGCTGGCCGGCCGCAGCGCCGACGACCTGTGGTCGGGACTCAACCAGGAGTGGCGCCGCAACATACGGCGGGCGGGGAGGTCGGGCGTCGAGGTGACCGTGGGCGGCGCGGCGGACCTCCCCGAGTTCTTCCGGCTGCTGCGGATCACCGAGGAGCGCGACGGCTTCCGGCTGGGCCGCTCGCTGGAGTACTACCAGCGCCAGTACGCGGCCCTCAACGCCGAGCAGCCGGGCCGGATGAAGCTCTACCTCGCCCGCCACCAGGGCGAGGTGCTCGCCGCCCACACCCTGATCACCGTGGGCCGGCGGGTCTGGTACCAGACGGGGGCCTCGGCGGACCACCGCCGCGAGGTCCGCCCCTCCAACGCCCTGCAGTGGCGGATGCTGCGGGACGCCCACGAACAGGGCGCACTGGAGTACGACATGCGCGGGGTACCCTCCACACTCGACCCGGAGGACCGGGCGTTCGGCCTCACCCGATGGAAGCTCGGCACCGGCGGGCAGGTCGTCGAGACCCTGGGGGAATGGGAGACGGCCTTGGACGGCACCGCCAACCACACGCTCTACCGGGCGTTCCAGGCCTACATGGCGCGCCGGTGAGCGCCCCCGCGGCGGCCCGCCCGGCCGACGGGCCGGCCGCCCCGGCCGGTGCCCCCGCCGCCGGCTCGGTCCTGCGCAGCGGCGCCGTCATGGCGGCGGGTTCGGTGGTCTCGCGGGCGACCGGCTTCGTACGGTCCGCGACCGTCGCCGCGGCGCTCGGCGTCGGCCTGGCCGCCGACGGCTACTCCGTCGGCAACTCGGTGCCCACGATCGTCTACATGCTGCTGCTGGGCGGCGCCCTCAACGCGGTGTTCGTGCCCGAACTGGTCAGGGCCGCCAAGGAACACGAGGACGGCGGGGCCGCCTACACCGACCGGCTGCTGACCGTGTGCACCGTCGCACTCCTGCTGATCACGACGGCGGCCGTGCTCGCCGCGCCCGCGATCGTGGCCGCGTACACCGGCTACACCGGGGCGCAGGCGGCGACCACGGTGGCCTTCGCGCGCTCCTGCCTGCCGCAGATCCTCTTCCTCGGCCTGTTCACGCTGCTCGGCCAAGTGCTCAACGCCCGCGGCCGGTTCGGCGCGATGATGTGGACGCCCGTCCTCAACAACCTCGTCGTCATCGCCGTCTTCGGCCTCTACCTGGTCACCGCCGGCACCGGCGGCGGGCTGACCGCCGGTGAGACCGCGCTGCTCGGCTGGGGCACCACGGCCGGCATCGCGGTGCAGGCGCTGGCGCTGGTGCCCTCGCTGCGGGCGGCACGCTTCCGCTGGCGGCCGCGGTTCGACTGGCGGGGCAGCGGGCTGGCCCGGCCGCTGCGTTCCGCCGGGTGGCTGGTGCTGCTGGTGCTCACCAACCAGGTCGCCTACTGGGTGGTGACCCGGCTCGCCACGTCCGCGGGACAGCGCGCCGCGGCCCTCGGCATCGACGGCGGCGCCGGCTTCACCGCGTACAACAACGCCTACCTGCTGTGGGCCGTGCCGCACGGCATCGTGACGGTCTCGCTGGTCACCGCCCTGCTGCCGCGGATGAGCGCGGCGGCGGCCGACGGCGACCCGGCGCGGGTGCGCCGCGACGTCGCGTACGCGCTGCGCAGCAGCTCCGCGATGGTGGTGCCCGCCGCGTGCGCGCTGCTGGCGCTCGCGGGACCGGCGATGGCCCTGGTCTTCGAGCACGGCAGGACCGACGCCGCCGACGTCGCGGTCATGGCGAACGCGCTGGTGGCCTTCGCCCCCGGCCTCGTCGCCTTCTCCGGGCAGTACGTGCTGTCGCGCACCTTCTACGCGCTCGGCGACACCCGTACCCCCTTCCTGCTCAACCTGGTGATCTCCGGGCTCAACGCGGGGCTGTCCGTCACCGCCTACCTGCTGCTGCCCGCGCGCTGGGCGGTCACCGGCATGGCGGCGGCGTACTCGGTGGCGCTCTTCGCGGGATGGGCGGTCACCGCGTCCGTGCTGGACCGCAGGCTGGCGGCGCCGGAGGGCGGCCCAGGGCCATGGCGGTCGCCGACCGCGGGCTCGCTGGCCCGGCTGCTGCTCGTCGCGGTGCCCGCCGCCGCCCTGGGCCGGCTCGCGGCCGGCCTCGCCGCGCCACCGGGGCCGCTCGCCGCCGTGGCGGCCGGCGCGGCCGCCGTCGTGCTGGTCTTCGCGGCCGCGGCCCGCCCGCTGCGGCTGACCGAGGTCGAGGCCGCCCGGCGGACCCTGCTCGGCAAACTGCGGCGCGGTGCACGATGAGTTGCGATACTCCGGTCATGCCACGCGTTCTTCTGATCGAAGACGACCCCTCCGTGCGCGAAGGTGTCGAACTGGGCCTGCGCCGTCGCGGTCACGAGGTACGGACGGCCGCGACCGGCGAGGCCGGGCTCGCCGCCGTCGGCGAGTTCCAGCCCGATCTGCTGCTGCTGGACCTGATGCTGCCCGGCATGAACGGCGTCCAGGTCTGCCGCCAGGTGCGCGAGACGAGCCAGTTGCCGATCATCATGCTCACCGCCCGCGGCGACGACTTCGACGTCGTCGTCGGGCTGGAGGCCGGGGCCGACGACTACATCGTCAAACCCGCCCGCACCGAGGTGATCGAGGCCCGCATCCGCGCCGTGCTGCGCCGCATCGAGGAGCCGGGGGGCCGCCCGGCCGTCGAGTTCCACGGCGACCTCGCCGTCGACCGGGCCGGACTCGGCGTCGCCAAGTCCGGGCAGCGGCTGGCGCTCGCGCCCTCCGAGCTGAAGCTGCTGCTGTTCCTGACCGCCGCGCCCGAACAGGTCTTCAGCCGGCAGCAGTTGCTGGAGCACGTGTGGGAGCACAGCTACCACGCGGACGCCCGGCTGGTCGACGCCTGCGTCCGGCGGCTGCGCAACAAGATCGAGGACGTGCCCGGCGACCCCCGCTACATACAGACGCTGCGCGGCTTCGGCTACCGCTTCGGGCCGCTATGAGCCGCCGGTGATCCGCTGGAGGGCCCGGATCGGGCTGCGCACCCGGCTGGTGCTGGCCTTCCTGCTCGTCGCGGCCGTCAGCGCGGGCACCACCGCCGCCCTCACGTACCGCGAGGCGCGCAACGCCATCCTCGAACAGGCCCAGGACACCGCCGTCTCCTCCTTCCGCGAGCAGGCGGGCACCGTCGGCACCACCCTCCCGATGGACCGCCTGGCCCTCCAGGAGGTGCTGCGCGACATCGCCCGCAAGGGCAAGCCGCACACCTGGGTGGTGTTCGCCGAGTACGGCTCGATGCGGGTCTCCTCCGGCACCAGCCCCGTCTCCACCGTCATCACGCCCGAGCTGCGCCGCGCCGCGCTGGCCAGTCCCCGCGGCGTCTTCCAGCGGGTCGACAAGGACGGCACCCCCTGGCTGACGATGGCCGTGCCGACCGTCTTCAAGACCGGGCTGTCCGCCCGCGCCAGCGGGCTCGTGCTCTACGCCGTGATGCCGCTGACCACGGAGGAGGACGACATCCGGGCGATGCTCACCGCCGCCCGCGACGGATCCCTGCCCGCGCTGCTCATCGCCCTCGTCCCCGCCCTGCTCGCCGCCCGCAGCGTGCTCCGCCCGGTCCGCGACCTGCGCACGGCGGCGCAGCGCATGGGCCGCGGCGAGCTCGACACCCGCATCCCCGTCAAGGGCAGCGACGAACTCGCCGACCTCGCGTACACCTTCAACGACTCGGCGCTGCAACTGGAGCGGACGGTGGACGAGTTGCGCCGCGCCGAGGCCCGGGCCCGCCGTTTCGCCTCCGACGTCTCGCACGAACTGCGCACCCCGCTGGCCGGGATGCTCGCCGTCACCGAGGTGCTCGACGAGGACGCCGACCGGCTCGCGCCGGACACCGCCGCCGCCGTCCGCCTCATCAGCGCCGAGACCGGCAAGCTCGCCGTCCTGGTCGAGGACCTGATCGAGATCTCCCGCTTCGACGCGAAGGCCGCCGAGCTCAACGCCGACGAGGTCGACGTCGCCGAGACCATCCGCAAGACCCTGGCGACCCGGCACTGGACGGATCCCGCGCAGGTCGCCACCGAACTGCCCACGGGCATCCGGGCCCGGCTCGACCCGCGGCGCTTCGACGTCGTGGTCGCCAACCTCGTCGGGAACGCGCTGCGCCACGGCGGCGCCCCCGTCCAGGTGCGGCTGCACACCGAGGCACCCGACGGCGGGCAGGCGCGGTTCGCCGTCGAGGTCTCCGACAGCGGTCCCGGCATCGCCCCGGACGTCCTGCCGCACATCTTCGACCGCTTCTACAAGGCCGACGCGGCCCGCACCCGCTCCTCGGGCAGCGGACTGGGCCTGGCCATCACCCTGGAGAACGTCCGCCTGCACGGCGGCACGGTCCGCGCCGCCAACGGCCCGCACGGCGGCGCCGTCCTCACCGTGCGGATGCCGCTGGGCACTCCCCGTACGGCCGCGGAGGCGGCACCGTGAGACGCCGGCCCGTCCCGGTCCTCCTCCTCACCGCGGCGGCCCTGCTGGCCGGCTGCGGGGTCCCGGGGTCCGGGGTCGTCGAGGCGGGCGGCCCGGCCACCGTCGACGCCTTCCCCGGGACACCGGACCGGCTGACGCTCTTCTTCCTGTCCCCCGAGGGACGCCTGACGCCCGTCCTGCGCGCGACCGAGGACGACGCGCAGGCCCCGCCGGTAGCGGCCGCGAAGGTCCTCACGGTGCTGCTGGACGGCCCCGCCCCCGAGGAGCGCGCGGCGGGACTCGGCACCGGGCTGCCCGCCTCCGCCGGGCCGGTGGACGTCACGTCGTCCCGGGGCACCGTCCGGGTCACGCTTCCGTTCCCCGTGCGGCGCCTGAAGGACGGCGCCGTGCGCCAGGTGGTCTGCACCGCCGCCTACGCCGAGGGCCACGAGGGCACCGCCGAGGTCGTCCTCGCCGGCGGCGACGGCGCCCTCCCGCCCGTACGCTGCGGCGGCGTCGTGCCCGGCGCGGCCTCGCGCTGAACCCGGACGGCGCCGACCTGCGGGCACGCCCCAGGAGCGGTAGAAGTGGAGGAGGGCCCAGGCAGCCGCCTCCCGGAGGGGGCCGGGAGAGGACGGGCGAGAACGGCGACGGATGGCGATGCGAGATTCCAGCCTCGACGACGACTTCGACGGCGGCCTCCGTCCCCGGCCCGAACCGGCCGTACCCGCCACGGCCGTCGTGGACGCCCACGGCATCGTCACCGGCTGGAGCAGCGAGGCCGAGCGGCTGCTCGGGTACGGACACGACGAGGTCGTGGGGCAGCCCGCGGCCCGGCTGCTCGGCTCGGACGCCGCCCGGTCCACCGAGTGGTTCCTCGCGATGCCCTTCGGCTGGGGCGGCAGATCGGTGCTGCGCCGCCGGGACGGGCGCCACCTGGACGTTTCCGTGCGGGTCTACCCGTCGCTGGACGGCCGCGGCCGGCCGCAGCGGCTCGTCGTGGTCTCCCCGGTGGACCGGCGGCACTGGGGAGTGGGGGACAGCGTGGTCGAGGAGGCCTTCGACCAGTCCACCCTGCCCATGGCGATCTTCGACAACGAGCTGCGGACCCTGCGCACCAGCAAGGGCATGCAGCGCGAGACCGGACGCACCGAGGAGCAGATGCGGGGCAGACGCCCCTCGGAGTTCCTGCCCGGCAGCGCGGGCGAGGCCGTCGAGGAGGGCGTGCGGCACGTCCTGGCCACCGGTGCGTCCCACGACCTGCACCTGCGCATCCGCTCACGGACGGCACCGGCGCCACGCACCTGGTCGGTCACGCTCTCCCCGCTCGCCGATCCACTGCGGCGCACCCCCCGCGTCCAGCTCACCGCCGTCGACACCACCGAGCAGTACCTGGCGCGGGAGCGGCTCGCCCTGCTCAACGAGGTCAGCACCCGGATCGGCAGCACGCTGGACGTGGGCCGCACCGCCCAGGAGATGGCCGACGTCGTGGTGGGCAACCTCGCCGACTTCGCGACCGTCGACCTGCTCGACCCGCTGTTCCACGGGGTGGAGCCGAAGGCCGGCGACCCCGGCGTCGCCCTCCGCCGCGCCGCCCAGCAGTCCGTCCTGCCCGGCATGCCCGAGTCGGTGACCGCGACCGGGGAACTGGACCACTACCCTGTGGACTCCCCGCCCGCCCGCTCCCTCGTCACCGGCCGCGCCTCGCTGCACGGCACCGTGGACCGGGCCATCGACGTCTGGGCCGCGGGCGATCCGGGGCGCGCCCGGATGCTGCGGCGGCACGGGATCCACTCGGTGATGGTCATCCCGCTGCGGGCCCGCGGCATCACGCTCGGTGTCGCCGTGCTCGCCCGGCACCGCAGACCCGACCCCTTCGACGAGGACGACCTGCAGGTCGCCGAGGAGATCGGCGCCCGGGCGGCGGTCGCCGTCGACAACGCCCGCCGCTACACCCGCGAACGCACCACCGCCCTGGCCCTCCAGCGCAGCCTGCTGCCGCAGCGGCTCGGCCGGCAGGAGGCGGTGGAGGTCGCCTCGCGCTACCTGCCCGCGGGCAGCGGCGCGGGCGTGGGCGGCGACTGGTTCGACGTGATCCCGCTGTCCGGGGCCCGGGTCGCGCTGGTCGCGGGTGACGTGGTCGGCCACGGGCTGCGCGCCTCCGCCACCATGGGACGGCTGCGGACGGCCGTGCGGACCCTCGCCGACGTCGACCTGCCGCCCGACGAACTGCTCGTGCACCTCGACGACCTGG
Organism: Streptomyces sp. PA03-1a; assembly: GCF_033792805.1. Classification (NCBI taxonomy): domain Bacteria; kingdom Bacillati; phylum Actinomycetota; class Actinomycetes; order Kitasatosporales; family Streptomycetaceae; genus Streptomyces; species Streptomyces sp. PA03-1a. The sequence goes on along the minus strand of NZ_JARAVO010000084.1, from coordinate 18,934 downwards.
TCGCCCACCTCGCCGGGGAGGAGGTCACCGAGGGCGACGGCGAGAACCTCGTCACCGACCTCGTCGCCACCTGCCTGTACCTGGTCTACGACCCGGTCTCACGGATGTGCACCGCCGCCAGCGCGGGCCACCCCCCGCCGGTGCTCACCGCGCCGGACGGCGGCGCGCACTTCCTCGACCTGCCGCCCGGACCCCCGCTCGGGCTGGGCGGGCTGCCCTTCGAGACCGTCGAGTGCGCACTCGACCCGGACAGCCTCCTCGTGCTCTACACCAACGGCCTCATCGCCACCGCCGACCGGGACGTCGACACGGGCATGGCCGGGCTCCGCCACGCGCTCACCCGGCCCGCCCGCTCCCTGGAGTCCGTCTGCGAGAGCCTGGTGGCCCTCGTCCCCGAACCCCCGGACGACGACGTCGCCCTGGTCGTCGCCCGCACCAAGGTGCTGGACGCCTCCCAGGTCGTCAGCTGGGAGGTGCCCGCCGAGCCCGCTGCGGTGGCCGGCGTCCGCGCCGAGGTCACCCGCCGACTGGCCGAGTGGGGGATGGAGGACATCACGTACACCGCGGAGCTGGTGGTCAGCGAACTCGTCACCAACGCCATCCGGTACGGAACCCCGCCCATCGGGCTGCGCGTCATCCACAACTCCACGCTCATCGTCGAGGTCTCCGACGGCAGCGGCACCGCGCCGCACCTGCGCCGGGCCCGGGTCTTCGACGAGGGCGGCCGCGGACTGCTGCTGGTGGCGCAGGTCACCGAACGCTGGGGGACGCGTCACACCCAGGAGGGCAAGACGATCTGGGCGGAGGTCGCCCTGGCCGACGCCTGAGGACGGCCGGACGCCCGGGGACGGCGGAGGCCCGGGGACGGCGGACGAGGAGACGAGGAAGGGAAGGGTGCACCATGTGCCGGTGGCTCGCCTACTCGGGCACGCCCATGCTGCTCGACAACATCCTCTACAAACCGCGGCACTCGCTGATCGACCAGAGCCTGCACTCCCGGATGGGGGTCGAGACGACCAACGGGGACGGCTTCGGCATCGGCTGGTACGCCACGGACCTGGAGACCCCGGCGGTCATCCGGGACATCGGGCCCGCGTGGAACAACCGCAACCTGCGGGAGATCTCACGCCACGTCACCTCGCCGCTGTTCTTCGCCCACGTACGGGCCTCCACCGGCACCGCGATCCAGCAGACCAACTGCCACCCCTTCCGGCACGGCCGCTGGCTGTGGATGCACAACGGCGCGATCACCGACTTCCACCGGCTGCGCCGCGACCTCTCGCTCGCCGTCGACCCGGCGCTGTTCTCCTCCATCGAGGGCTCGACGGACTCCGAGGTGATGTTCTTCCTCGCGCTCACCTTCGGTCTCGACCAGGACGTGCCCGGCGCCGTGTCGCGGATGGCCGGGCTGGTGGAGCGGACCGGTCATGAGCACGGGGTCGAGTTCCCCGTCCAGATGACGCTGGCGGTCAGCGACGGGGAGAGCCTGTGGGCCTTCCGCTACTCCAGCGAGCACGCGTCGCGGTCGCTGTTCTACAGCAGCAAGGTGGACACGCTGCGGGAGCTCCACCCGGACCTGTGGTTCCTGCAGGGCGTGTCGGCGCAGACCCGGCTCGTGGTGTCCGAGCCCCTGGGCGACGTACCGGACGCGTGGCACGAGGTCCCCGAGAGCACCTTCGGGGTGGTGCGGCCCGGCCAGGACGAGCTGATGCCCTTCGCGCCCGCGGCACCCGACGGCGTCGCCGCGTGACGTACGTCACGGGAACCCACGGCGGACGGACGGACAGCCGACAGAAGTGACCACTCATGTACGGACCCGGGTACGGGACGGGGACCCCGCCGCCTTCGCGGAACTGTTCGACGCGTACGCCCGTACCGTCTACAACCACGCCTTCCGGCTGACCGCCGACTGGTCGGTCGCCGAGGACGTGATGTCGGCCACCTTCCTGGAGGCCTGGCGGCTGCGTGGGCGCGTCGACCCCGAAGGGGATTCGCTGCGGCCGTGGCTGCTGGGCGTCGCCACGAACATCGCGCGCAACCACTGCCGCAGCAACCGCCGTTACCGGGCCGTGGTCGCCGCCGGCGCCCAGGCCGGGACCGCCGCGCTCGAAGTTCCCGACCACGCCGACCTCGTGGCCGGCCGGGTCGACGACCGGCGCCGCATCTCCGCCGTCCTCACCGCCCTCGCCCGGCTGCGCCGTCCCGAGCGCGAGGTGCTGACGCTGTGCCTGTGGGAGGGCCTGGAGTACGCCGAGGCCGCCGAGGCCCTCGGCATCCCGGTCGGCACCGTGCGGTCCCGGCTGTCCCGGGCCCGCACGAGACTGCGCAAGCTCGCCGACGCGGAGATGGAACCCGCCGCCCGCCGCCGACAGACAGAAGGGGACCGCGCGAACGCGGTCCGGCCCGCACAGGAAGGAATCCGATGAACGCCCATCCCTCGGAATGGGAGGAGACCGCCCGTCTCCTGCCGCGCGTGGAGCGGGACCTGCCGGCGGACCGTCACCAGTTGCACAAGGAGCGTCTGATGAACCGGATCCACGAGGACCTCGGCACGGGCACCGAGCCGTCCACCGCCACGACCGCCGACACCGCCACCGCCGCCCGTCCGGCCGCGCGCCGCAACCCCTTCCTGCGCCGCATGGTCCTCGTCCCGCTGACCGCCGGCGTGCTGGCCGGGGCCCTGGCGACCGGCCTGTTCGTGTTCGGCGGTGCGGAGGGCAGCGGCGCGGGCGGCGGCTCCGGCACCTCCGCCGCGGGCCCCGCCCTGACCACCCGCCTCGGCGCCGCGGACCCCGAGGGCGCCGCCCGCCTGCTGGACACCGTCTCGCTGGCCGCCGCCGAGTCGCCCGCCGCGCCGGTGGGGGACGGCCAGTACGTCTACATCGAGTCGAAGTCGGCCGGCACCGTCGTGCGGCACGTGCACGGCACGACCAGCCTGGCCGGCACCCCGCTGCACCGGCGCCAGGTCTGGGAGTCCCGCGACGGCCGGGACGGCTGGCTGATCGAGCCCGGCACCACCGGCCCGGAGGGCATCACCCTGGCGGGCACCGACGAGCAGGGCAACGTGCCCGAGCCGACCCTGAACGCGCCGAGCTACGACTACCTCACCACCCTGCCCACCGACCCCGACGTGCTCCTGGCCAAGATCTACAAGGAGACGAAGGGCATGGGCAACGGCCCCGACCAGGAGGCCTTCACCACCATCGGCGACCTGCTGGGCGAGAGCTACCCGCCGGCCGGGCTGACCACCGCGCTCTACAAGGCCGCCGCCAAGATCCCCGGCGTGGTCGCCGTGGACGACGCCGTGGACGCCACCGGGCGGCACGGGGTCGCGGTGGCCCGGCTGGACGAGACCAGCGGCCAGCGCACCGAGTGGATCTTCGACCCGAATACCCACGTCTTCCTCGGCGAGCGCACCGTCCAGGCCGAGCGGGACCCGGACGCGGTCATGCCGCGCGGCACGGTCGTCTTCACCACCGCGGTGCTGACCCGCTCCGCCGTCGACGGCATCAAGCAGCTCCCCGGCGCCGCGGGCTGAGTCCGGGTCAGTGGGGCGGGGGCGGGGGAAGGGTCGCCACGTCCGGCGCGGCCGCGGGCCACACCAGCAGGACCGGGCAGGGCGCGTGGTCCACGACGAAGCGCGCCGCCGGGCCCAGGCTCCGCGGCCCGAGCCGTACGAGGTCGCCGTCACGGGCCATCACCAGCAGATCGGTCCCGGCCGCGGCGGCGACCACCTCCCGCTCCACCCGCCCCGACCGCTCCTCCCGGCGGCACGGACGGCCCAGGCGCCGGGCGGCGGCGTCCAGCAGCCGTCCCGCGGAGTCGGCGCCGAGGCCCTCCAGCCGGGTGCCCGGATCGTTCTCCGGGTGCCCGCGGCCCAGCAGCCCGGCGTAGGCGGCATGCGCCAGACCGGGGACGTCGGGGCCGCTGACGTGCAGCAGGACGACGTCGGCGGCCTCCGGCGCGTGGACGCGGACGGCGTCGACGCAGGCGGGCCAGGTTCCTTCGGCGATCCAGGCGGTCACGATCACGGACATCAGCCTCCGAGGACGTGCAGCGAACCCCACAGTGCCACCACCGCAAGGCCCAGCGCCGCAGGCACGGTGAGCAGGCCGAGGACGGTGAACTCCTTCAGGTCCACGTCGTGTTCGTGCTGGTGCACGATACGCCGCCACAGCAGGGTCGCCAGGGATCCCGCATAGGTCAGGTTGGGGCCGATGTTCACCCCGAGCAGGACGGCGAGGACCGCGCCGGGCCCGGCGGGCGCGGTCAGCGGCAGCAGGACCAGCACGGCGGGCAGGTTGTTGATCACGTTGGCCAGGACGGCGGCCAGCGCCGCGACTCCGAGCAGGGCCGCCAGCCCGGTGCCCCCGGGCACGATCCGGCCCAGCGCGCCGGCGAGCCCGTTGTCGACCACCGCCCGCACCACCACGCCCAGCGCCAGCACGAACGCCAGGAACGGCACCCCGACCGCCCCCGCCACGGCGCGCACCGTCATCCGCCGCCGCGCCACCGCCCGTACGGCCAGCACCAGCGCACCGGCCGCGGCCGCCCACGCCGGATCGATGCCGAGCGCCGGGGTGATCACGAACCCCGCCAGTGTGCAGACCACCGTGACCAGCGCGAACACCGGCAACGGAGGCACCTCGGCGCCGTCCGGGACCGCGACGGCGGCCGCCAGGTCGGCGCGGAACCAGCGGCGGAAGACGCCGTACTCCACGGCGATCGCCACCAGCCACGGCAGCACCATCAGCCCGGCGAAGCGGGTGAAGCTCAGCCCGCTGGCCGCGAACGCCAGCAGGTTCGTCAGGTTCGAGACCGGCAGCAGCAGCGAGGCGGTGTTGGACAGGTGGGTGCACGCGTACACGTGCGGCTTCGGCCGTACCCCCAGCCGGGCGGCGGTCGCGAACACCACCGGGGTCAGCAGCACCACGGTGGCGTCCAGGCTCAGCGCCGCCGTCACCGCCGACGCCAGCGCGAACACCGCCCCGAGCAACCGCCGCGGCCGCCCCGCGGCCACCCGGGCCATCCACGCCCCGCCGGCCCGGAACAGCCCCTCCTCGTCGCAGAGCCTCGCCAGCACCAGCACCGCCGCCAGGAACCCGATCACCGGCCCCAGCCGCGCCGCCTCCGCCCTCGCGTGCTCCAGCGGGATCGCCCCGCTCCCCACGGCCACCGCCGCGGCCGGGACGGCGATCACCGCCTCCGGAAGACCGAACGGCCGGATCACCGCCCCGACGAGCACGAGGAGCAGCAGCGCGACGGACAGCGCCTCCGCGATCGTGGTGTTCAGGGTTCCGTTCCTCCCGGGTGGGACCGTGATGGCCCCTCATGGAACCACGCCCCACCCGGGACACCGCTCACCCCTCCTGCTGCGTGCCGCCCACGATCTCGGCCAGTGCCGCGGCGACGTGGCGCTCGGTGGTGGCCTTGTCGAGGCCGAGGGAGGTCAGCGGGCCGTCGCCCGCCTCGAGTTCGAGGAGGGCGAGCAGGAGGTGCTCGGTGCCGATGTAGTTGTGGCCCAGGCGGAGGGCCTCGCGGAAGGTGAGTTCGAGGACCTTGCGGGAGGCGAGGTCGTACGGGACGAGCTCGGGGACCTCGTCCACGGCCGGGGGGAGGGCCGCGGTGAGGGTGGTGCGGGCGGCGTCGGGGGTGACGCCCTGGGCCGCCATGGCGAGTGCGGCGAGGGCCTGGGGCTCGCTCAGCAGCCCGAGGGCGAGGTGCTCGGGGCGGACCTCGGGGTTGTGGGCGGTCTTGGCCTCGGTGTGGGCGGCCATGACGACCTTGCGGGCGCGCGGGGTGAAGCGCGAGAAGCCCTGCGAGGGGTCCAGGTCGGGGAAGCCGAGGTCCTTGGGGACGAAGCGCTTCTGGGCGGCCTGCTTGGTCACGCCCATGCTCGTGCCGATGTCGGTCCAGGAGGCGCCGGACCGCCGGGCCTGGTCGACGAAGTGCCCGATGAGGTGGTCGGCGACCTCCCCCAGGTGCTCGGCGGCGATGACGGCGTCCGAGAGCTGGTCGAGGGCGTCGGGGTGGGTCTTCTTGATGGCTGCGATCAGATCGTCGAGCCGGATCTGCTGCGTCATGCGTCAACGATAGGTTGACGATGGTTCATCGTCAACCGAAAGTTGACGATCGTCGGCATTAACCGGTGGTGCCCTCCCCGCCGCGTGCGCCAGCCTGGGCACATGTCCCAGAACACCTCGGTCCTGCGGGAGTTGTACGCGTCCCTCGACCGGCGCAAGCGCCCCGAGGACATCGCCCATCTCGCCCTCCGGCTGCTCGACGGCGACGGCCGACGGCCCGCTCACCGTACCCGGCGTGCGCTGGAGAAGGCGGCGAGCGGCTCGCTGAACACGTTGTGGCACGGCTACACCTCGATGCTGGAGGACTTCGCCCGGCCCGTCGGGGCCCAGCGCCAGCTGGCCCGTGCCGCGGAGCTGTTCCCGGGGCTGCCGGAGCCGGCCGGGGCGTCCGGGGACGATCCGGCGCAGGTGGAGACGGCGATCCGGGCGGCCGGCGAACGGATCGCCAAGCGGTTCGGGGCGAACGACTTCCTCACCGACCGCCTCGACCGGGCCGGGCGCGCGGACGCGGGGCTCGGGGAGATGTCGAAGCGGCTGTACAACAAGCGGTTCCGGCTGCTGCGCCGTATGGAGGCCAAGCTGGCGCGCATCCTGGTCGAGCAGCGCAAGCGGGAGGTGACGCTGGTCGGCAGGAGCGGACTCGCCTCCCGGCTGGCCTACGAGGAGTTCGCGGCCGACACCCCGACCGCGGCCTTCGTGGCCTACCTCACCGCCCGCGCCAACCTGCGCAGCGAGTTCACGGTCTCGGGCCAGCAGCCCCCGTACGACGAGGTGGCGGACGCCCTGTTCGAGGAGCTGCGCCGACGGCCGCACCGCACCAACTGGTACGCCGTCGCGCACGTCCACCCCACCGCAGAGGTGCTCGGCCACCTCGGCGACGGGCAGCGGGGACGGCTGCTCGGGATCTGGTACCGCTTCCTGCTGGACGTGGCCGAGCTGCTCGAGGCCGCATGGCGGCGGCAGCCCCTGGACCGGACGACGATGGTCGTGCGCCGCGGCGACGACTCGACCACCTGGAACCAGACCGCCCGGGCCTGGACCAAGGCCCGGGCCCACTGGTTCTCGCTCCTGCGGGCCATGGCCGCCGAGGAGGTCGCCGACCGGTTCTGCCCCGGCAAGGTCCTGCTCCTGGTCGCCGCCGACGTGGCCGCCTGGCACCGGCAGACCGGTGGGGGACTGCACCCGGACACCGGCGTGTGGGCCGAACTGCCGCTGCCCTGGCAGGTGCTGCGCGGCGAGGCGGTGTGCCCGCGGTCGCTGGTGGAGGAGGTGTGCCGGCGGCACGGCGTCGATCCCGTCGCGGGCGGCTGGACGCAACCGCGGCCGGCGGCCGCCCCGGTGCCCTTCCGGCCCACGCCGGAGCTCGTGCACGGGGTAGAGGTCGGCGACCCGGTACTGGCCGGCGTGCTGCGGTCGGCGGGCTTCTTCTCCGGACGTCCGCTCCGCCCGGCGGCGGCGGACCTCGACGCCCAATTGCGTTGACGCCCGGCCGCCGTGGCGGCCAGGATCGGGGCACCGACGGGGAAGCTCAGCGGTGGAGCGGCCGGCTCTTAACCGGTTGGACGCAGGTTCGAGCCCTGCCCTCGTCGGGGGCCGTACGGGCACCGGGAAGCTCAGCGGTGGAGCGCCCGGCTCGGGACCGGGTGGACGCAGGTTCGAGCCCTGCCCCGGTGCCCGTACGGCTCGCGGGCCCAGGAACGTCAGCGCACCGTGAGGACCAGCTTCCCGGTCGTACGTCCCGTCTCCAGGGCGGCGTGGGCCTTCGCGGCCTCGGACAGGGGGAAGGTGTCGGCGACCGTGACGCGCAGGGCACCCTCCTCGACCAGGCGGGCGATCGCGGTCATGCCGGCGTGGTCGGCCTCGACGATCATGCCGGTGGCGCGCACGCCCAGGCGGCCGGCCTCCGCGAGGAGTTCGGGCAGGCCGATCGGGAGGATGGTGACGAGCAGCCCGCCCTCGCGCAGGGTGCGCAGGGAACGGAGGGACTCGGCACCGCCGAGGGGGTCGAGGACGACGTCCACGTCGCGGACGGCCTCGGCGTAGTCGGCCGTGCGGTAGTCGATCAGTTCGTCGGCGCCGAGGCCGCGCAGGAAGTCGTGCTTGGCGGCGCTCGCCGTGCCGATGACGTACGCGCCGCGGGACTTGGCGATCTGTACGGCGACGTGGCCGACGCCTCCCGCGGCGGCGTGGACGAGCACGCGCTGCCCGGGGCGGACGGCGGCGACGTCGACGAGGGCCTGCCAGGCGGTGAGCGCGACCAGCGGGACCGCGGCGGCCTCCACGTGGCTCATGCCGGACGGCTTCCGGGCGAAGGCGCGGGCGGGCCCGGTGACGTACTCGGCGTGGGAGCCCACACCGTGCGGGTAGGGGAGCATGCCGAAGACCTCGTCGCCGGGCTGGAAGAGGGCCACTCCCAGCCCGGTCTCCTCGACGACGCCGGAGACGTCCCAGCCGAGGACGGGCGGCGGGCCGCCGAGGAAGAGCCCGGTCTGCCGGTGCTTGGTGTCGGTCGGGTTGAGCCCGGCGGCGTGGACGCGGACGAGCAACTGCCCGACGCCGGGGGTGGGGCGCTCCAGCTCCGCCTCCCGCAGTACCTCGGGTCCGCCGAGGACGTCCTGGGTGATCGCGCGCATGGTGCGGGGTGTTTCGGTCATGGACCCCAGCCTGCCGACCGCGCGGGCGCGGGGAAATGGCCTGATTGCCATCCTCCGATAAGATCGTGCCATGCATCGTGTGGTCGTCCTCGCCCTTGACGGCGTCTACCCCTTCGAGCTGGGCATCCCCAACCGCGTCTTCGGCTCCGCCGGGGGCCGCTACGAGGTGCTGACCTGCACCGTCGACGGGCGCCCCGTGCGCACGGACTCCGACTTCTCGGTCGCCGTCGAGAACGGCCCCGAGGTGCTGGCCACCGCCGACACCGTCGTGATCCCGCCGTACGACCAGTCGCGGATCACCGCCGAGCTCCCCGCCCCGGTCGCGGCCGCGCTCGGCACGATCCGGCCGGGCACCCGCATCGTCTCCATCTGCACGGCGGCCTTCGCGCTCGCCGCCGCGGGTCTCCTCGACGGCCGCCCCGCCACCACCCACTGGGCGCTGGCCGAACGCTTCCGGCGGATGTTCCCCGGTGTGGCGCTCGACGCGGACGTGCTCTTCGTCGACGACGGCGACGTCCTCACCTCCGCCGGGGCCGCGTCCGGCGTGGACGTCTGCCTGCACCTGGTGCGCGAGGACCACGGCAGCGCGGTGGCCAACTTCGTGGCCCGCTGCTGCGTGGTGCCGCCCTGGCGGGACGGCGGCCAGGCGCAGTACATCGACCAGCCCGTGCCGGAGACCGCGGACGCCGGCACCGCGGCGACGCGGCAGTGGGCGCTGGAGCACCTCGACCTGCCGCTCACCCTGAACGACCTCGCGGACCACGCGCGGATGAGCCTGCGGACCTTCGCCCGGCGCTTCCGGGACGAGGTCGGCACGAGCCCGGGCAAGTGGCTCATCCAGCAGCGGGTCGCCCGGGCCCGGCACCTGCTGGAGTCCAGCGACCTCCCGGTCGACCGCATCGCCGGCGAGGTGGGCTTCGCCACCGCGACGTCCCTGCGGCAGCACCTCCACGCCGCCATCGGCGTCTCCCCCCTGGCCTACCGGCGCACCTTCCGGGCTGCCGCCACCCTCTGACGCACCCGACCCCGGGGAGGCCCCGATGGCTGTGGAGCTGATCTACGAGACGCACGCCACGACCACCGACAACGAGGCGGGCATCGCCACCGGCCGGCTGCCCGGCCGGCTGTCGGAGCGCGGCCGCCGGCAGGCGAGGGAGCTGGGCGAACGCCGCCGCGGCCAGGACATCGCGGCGGTGTACACCTCCGACCTGCACCGTGCCGTGGAGACCGCGGCCCTCGCCTTCCCCGACGGGCGGCCGCCGGTCCACCAGGACCCCCGGCTGCGCGAGTGCGACTACGGCGCGCTGAACGGACGCCCGGTCCGGCTCGTCGCGGCCCAGCGCCTGCGGCGCGTCGACGAGCCATTCCCCGGCGGCGGTCAGAGCTACCGGCAGGTGCTCGCCGCCACCGACGCGCTCCTGCACGACCTGGCCCGGCGGTGGGACGGCCGGCGCGTCCTGCTGATCGCCCACTCCGCCAACCGCTGGGCCCTGGCCTGCCTGCTGGGCGGGATCCCCCTGACGGAGAGCGTCCTGGCGCCCTTCGTCTGGCAGCCGGGCCGGACGTACACCCTCCCCGGCGACTGGCCGGGGCCGGACCGGGACCCGGCCGGAACTAGGGAGCGGTGAAGAGGGTGGGGAAGCGGGGGGCTAGCCAGGGGCGGCGGCCCCAGGCGGCGATCTTGCCGCGGGCCATGGCGGCGGTGGCGCCCCGGCGACCGAGCGCGATCAGGAAGAAGGTGACCGGCTCGGTGGTGATGGTGCAGTCGGGTCGGCGCGGCGGCTCGTCCGCGAGCTCGGCCGCACCGTCGGTGAAGGTCACGGCGAAGCGTGTGATCCCCGGGACGCGCAGCGCGTAGCAGGCGGAGAATCCGGCCGCCGCCCGCGCGTCGACGACCCGGGGCATGGCCGCCTTGAGGAAGGGCATGCAGCGGGCGACGCGCTCGCGGTCGATCATGTGGGGACGGCGCAGGGCGACCGCGATGTCGTAACCGTGGCCGAGCATGTGGGTGAGCAGGTACGAGCCGAGCGTGGCCAGGTCCATGGGGCCGAGTGGGGTGACCACCGGCATGCCGGGCGCGCGGGTCGCGGCCGCGTCGGTGAACGCGCGGGCGTGCCGCACGATCCCGTCGGCCAGGATCGCGCCGTCGCGTTCGGGGAAGGCGTCGAGGGACGCGGCGTTCGCGGCGGCGAGGCTGCCGGGGGTGCCGTCGCCGTACGGCTGCTCACGGCCCTCCGCCAGGGCGGCCATGAGTTCGCCTGCGAGCATCAGGTGCGCCGCGGCCTCCCCGACCGTCCACTCGGCACCGGGGATCGGCACCGAGGTGTCCTGGCACCCGCGGAGCAGGGCGGCTATGTCCTCGGCGGCGGCGTGCAGGGCCTCGGCCTCGGCCGGGCGGTCAGGGGCGACGGTCATGGTCGGACAGCGTGGACCAGCACGGTTCGTCTGTCCAGGTCCGGGGAGGAAAAGCCGGGGCGGAACCGTGCCCGGAAAAGCGCGTGGAATCCGGGAACGCGAAAAGGGGGAAGCCCCCGGGCAGCCATTGCTGCCGGGGGCGTCCCCAGGGATGCGTCGCGCGGAAAGCGTCGCGCGCGGGCGATCAGTACGCCGAGTTGACGTTGTCGATCGTGCCGTAGACGTGGGCCGCGTAGTTGCAGGCGGCGGTGATGTTGGCGACCGGGTCGTAGATGTTCCACGAGGTACCGGGGACGTGGTAGGCCTTGAAGGTCGGGTCGATCACCTGCATCAAACCCTTCGAGGGAATTCCCTTGGCCGCGTTCGAGTCCCAGCCGTTGATGGCGCTCGGGTTGCCGGAGGACTCACGCATCAGGTTCTTGTAGATCCCGTTGTACGTGCCCGGGATGCCGTTGGCACGCATCACCTTCAGGGACTCGTTGATCCACGTGTTGACGGAGCCCGACTGCGCCATGGGGGCGGCGGAGGCGGTGGGGGCCATGGCCACGCCACCGGCGACGACGGCGACGCCGGCAGCGGCGCAGCCGAGGGAGATCTTCTTGGCCTTGGCGACGCGGTTGAGCTTCGACATAGCGGAGATCTGCATTCGAGTAATTCCTCTTCCGTGGGGTACGCCATGAATTGTTGGCCGACTTAAATCCCGGGGTCAATGCACCCCTATTACTAACGGGATTAGTTGTGGGACCAGGGACGAAAGTCCCGCCGCTCAGGCGTGGGAAGGGGATTCCGGGACGGCTTCTACTAAGGAGCCGCGAAAGTGGCGCACGTCATATCGGCCACGTCACACGCAGACCCAGACAAATCGCCCATTGAGTGACGCAGGCCATGTGGCCTGCGTCACCCAATAAGGCGTTGATTCACACGGAGGAACCGCGGTTTCACCCACGGCGAGGATTTCGGGCGGGCACGGGGTCCGGCCGACGGGCGCGGGTCCCGGCGGGCTACACCACGGGGGCCGAGGCGATCACGACCGTCGCGTACAGCTCCTCAGACACGGCCACCCGCGCCTCCAGCCCGGCCTGGGCGACCGCGGCGACGGCGTCCGGGGCCTGCTCCTCACCGGTCTCGAAGAGGAGGCGGCCGCCCGGCGCGAGCCACGCGGGCGCCGCGGCCGCGACCCGGCGGAGGACGTCGAGGCCGTCGGCCCCGCCGTCGAGGGCGACGCGGGGCTCGTGGTCACGGGCCTCCGGGGGGAGGAGGGCGACGGCTTCGCTGGGGACGTAGGGCACGTTCGCGACCAGGACGTCGACGCGGCCGCGCAGCTCCGCGGGAAGGGGGGTGTAGAGGTCGCCCTCGTGGACGTGGACGCGGCCGTCCGCCGCGGCGAGGTTGCGGCGGGCGCAGGCGACCGCCGCCGGGTCGATGTCGACCGCGTGCAGCACGGGCCGGTCGAGCGTGGCGGCCAGGACGGCGCCCACCGCGCCGGAGCCGCAGCACAGGTCGACGACGACGGCGCCGGGCCGGCCCAGGGCGCGCCCGAGCGCGACGGCCTCGCGGGCGAGGAACTCCGTGCGGCGGCGCGGGACGAAGACCCCCGGGCCGACGGCGATCCGCAGGCCGCAGAACTCGGCCCAGCCCAGCACGTGTTCGAGCGGGAGCCCGGCCACCCGGCGCTCCACCAGGGTGGCGAGCTCGTCGGGTGTCCGGGCGGCGGAGACGAGCAGCCGGGCCTCGTCCTCGGCGAACACGCAGCCGGCCGCCCGGAGCACGGACACGACCGGCGCGAGCGACGCGGGGGACGGAAGGGCGGAAGAGGAGGAGCCGGCGGGAGACGAGCCGGAAGGAGCGCGTGAAGCGGAGGACATGGGGGCCTTTCGGGGCGCCGCGGGGCGCTCTCGACGGCCTAGGTCGTCCGGACCGCGGGGCCGCAGGGGGAGAGCACCCAACCTGACATGGCGGTAATGGGTCTCACCTCCTCGGTACGTCCGCTGCTGGGGACGGCAACGTTACCCGAGCCCCCGGCACCGCGCCCACCCCCAGGGCCGCCACGGCGGCGCGCGGGTCGTCGGCGTGGAAGCGCAGGACGCGGGCCTGCGCGGGCACCCCGAGGGGGCGCAGGAACGTGACGGGCTCGGTCAGTTCGACGGTCACCGTGGTCTGGCCGCCGACGACCAGGTCGACGGTGCCGTCCCCGGCGAGCGTGACGAGCCGTCCGTCGGGGAAGCGCCGGTCGACACGGGCCGCGGCGATGCGCCCGGCGGGTACACGGACGTCGACGAGAGCGCCGTACCGCAGCCGCAGCGAGCCGTCCGCCCCCACGACGTGCGGGCGCACCACGCAGGCCGCGTGCAGGGCCAGGACGAAGAAGCAGCCCCAGACGTCGAGGACGAGGGTGACGGCGTGCACCGCTGGCCAGGGGATGACCAGCGCGAGCACCACCGTCTCGACGACGGAGACGAAGAGGAAGCCGTACATCGTCGCCGTCTGCGCCCCGGTGTACGGGACGGCCACGGCGCCCTCGCCCACCCCGTGCGGACGGCGCGCGATCCAGCGCACCAGGCTCACGGACAGGGCGAGTTCATGGCGCATCAGGCGCCGCGCGGGCACCGGGACGGTGTCCCGCACGGCGGTCCACGCGGCCCGGCGGCGCGACAGGCCCCGCCGCCGGGCGTCCCGGTGCGCCCGCACCACCTTCGGCAACCGCCACAGCAGCACGGCGGTCATGCACAGTTCCGCGCCCCAGAGCACCGGCTCCGGCACCGGCACGCCCGCCACCAGGCACGCGGCGAGCACCGCCTCGGCCACCACCAGGGTGCCCAGCGCCCACGCCCCCCCGGCGGCTCACCGGGCACGCTCGCGCAGCAGCCGGATCGCCTGCCGTACGGCCTCGGCCTGGGCGGGCGCGTGGTCGTCGAAGAACGCGGCGGCGAAGCCGCCCTCCGCACCGCCCTCCACCGTGCCGTCCTCACCGGCGGCGTCGATCGAGGCGGCGACCTCGTCCGGGACGGAGTCGGCGATCGCCCGGGCCACCTCCGCGACCCGGGGGTCGTCCACGGCCGCCCCGGCCAGTTCGTCCATCCGCGCGTACACCTCGTAGGCGCGGCGCATCGCGCCCGGATCGGAGCCCATGGAGCGCAGCAGGCCGGTGAGCCAGCCCCGGGCCTCGGGGGTGGCCGCCGTGTCCAGCAGCGCGAGCAACTCGCGCTCCTTCACGGCCATCGCGGGCTCGGGCCCGGCCAGCTCCGCCGAGGTCCGGGCCATCTCGGCGAAGAGCACGGCCAGTTCCGGGGAGACCGGTGCCTCCGCGGGCAGTCCGCCGCCGGCCTCGGCCTGCGCGAGGAGTTCGGCGAGGCGGACCCGCCGCGACCGGATGGCCTCCTCCTGCCGGGCGAGGTCCGCGTCGAGCTCCGCCAGCACCTCGTGCAGCTCCTTGCCCGCGTCGTCCGCGAGCACGTCCCTGACCTCGTCGAGGCCGAGGCCGAGCTCCGTCAGGCGCCGGATGCGGGTGAGCTCGACGGCGTCGCGCAGACCGTAGTCGGGGTAGCCGTTGACCCGGCGCGCGGGCTCGGGCAGCAGCCCGATGCGGTGGTAGTGCCGCACGGTGCGGGTGGTGACCCCGGCGAGGGCGGCGAGTTCTCCGATGCGCATGAGCCCAGTAGAGACCTTGACGCTGCGACAAGGTCAAGGACCGGACGGCGCGGGCCGGGCATACAGGGAAAAACCTGGGGAAATCCGGCCCCGGACCTTTGGCCCCCACGGGGCTCGGCATCAGCGCCTCGACCGGCCTGATCTCCGGCACCCCCACGGCCGCGGGCACCTGCCAGACCACGGTGACCGCCACCGACGGCACCGGCGCCTCCGGCTCCGCCTCCTTCGGCTGGACCGTCTCCCCCGCGGGCGGCGGCACCTGCACCGCGGCCCAGCTGCTCGGCAACCCGGGCTTCGAGTCCGGCAGCACCTCGTGGACGGCGTCCAGCGGCGTCATCACCAGCGACTTCGGTGAGGCCGCCCACGGCGGCACGTACAAGGCCTGGCTGGACGGCTACGGCTCCACCCACACCGACACGCTCTCCCAGACGGTGAGCGTGCCGAGCGGCTGCCGTGCCACGCTGACCTTGTGGCTGCACGTCGACTCCGCCGAGACGACCACCACCACCGCCTACGACAAGCTGACCCTGACCGCCGGCTCCACCACCCTGGCGACCTGGTCCAACCTCGACAAGGGCACCGGGTGCACCCAGAAGTCCTTCGACCTGTCCTCCTTCGCCGGCTCCACCGTGACCCTGAAGTTCACCGGCACCGAGGACTCCTCCCTGCAGACCGGCTTCGTGGTCGACGACACCGCCCCCGCGGGAAGGGTCCCGGCCGCCGGCAGGCGGCCGGGACCCTTTTGCGCCTGGAACACGTCAAAGAGGAAAGGAGGCCATCCATGCGTCATACGACAGCCGCGGTCCTCGCGGCGACCGCACTCCTGCTGACCGGCTGCGGCACGCAGTCCGGCGGCCCCGCGGACGGCGGCCGGAGCAGCGCCCCGGGCGCCACCGGCAGCCACGGTTCCGGGGCGGGCTCGGGAGGGGCCTGCGCGGCCGGGGCCGCGCTCACCGCCGCGGACACCGGCCGCACCGTCTGCGTCACCGCGGGCGGCACCGTCCGCGTCACCCT
This sequence comes from Streptomyces sp. PA03-1a, assembly GCF_033792805.1. NCBI lineage: Bacteria > Bacillati > Actinomycetota > Actinomycetes > Kitasatosporales > Streptomycetaceae > Streptomyces > Streptomyces sp. PA03-1a. The sequence continues at coordinate 3,120 of NZ_JARAVO010000084.1, read as the reverse complement.
CGACGGCACGCCGGACCGCCCGTGGTCCCCCGTCACCGGCGAGGGCGGCGCCCTCGCCCCCACCAACGCGGGCATCGGCGCCCCCCGCGGCGACACCATCGCCGCCTACCGCGCCACCGCCCCCGGCACGGCGCGGCTCACCGCCACCCAGCCGCTGTGCGCCACACCCACCGCCCCGGACCAGGTGGCCTGCCTGGGACTGCGGGAGTGGACCGTCACCGTGCGGGTCGCCGACCGGTGAACACGCCTTCCCGGCAAGGAGGTTGTACGGAGCCGGGCATCGAATCGGCCACGGTATCCCCACCGCCGGGCGAAGCGCCGGTTACGGATCGGCGCGGGCCGACAATGCGGTGGCCCGCTGTCAGAGGCATGACGTAGCGTTCCCTCTTGCCGCCGACGAAGGCGCGCCGGGCCCGCCACGGGGTCCGCGCCCCGCGGCGCACCCACGTCTCGCCGGAAGACCTCCGGCCACCCACGCCTGCCTGGGGGGAACCAGCTTGCGCACCCGCCACCTCGCGGGCGGGACGGCTCTGTCCGTCCTGCTCGCCACCGCGTCCCTGCTCGGGGTCACGGCGACGCCGGCCGCCGCCGACGGCCCCACCGCCGTCGCGACCGCCGGGGACACCGCCAACGTCGCCGAGGCCGCGACCACCCTCACCGTCAACGCCCCCGCCACGGCGGTGCCCGGCGCGGAGGTCACGGTCACCGGCATCCTCGGCTCCACCGAGCCGTTCGCGGCCGGGACCGAGGTCACCGTCACCCGCACCGACCCGACCGACACGACCGGCACCGCGCTCGGGAACGCGGCCATCGCCGAAGACGGCACCTTCCAGATCAAGGACACCCCGGCCGTACAGGGCAACAACACCTACACGGTCAGCTACGCGGGCGACGCCACCCACGCCGCCGCCAGCGCGACGGCCACCGTCACCGTCGCCCGGGCCTCGACCACCCTCAACGTGTCCGCCCCGGCGACGGCCCTGCCCGGCGCGGAGGTCACGATCAGCGGCTCCCTCGGCTCGACCGAGGACTACGCGCCGGGTACCGCGGTCACCATCACCCGCACCGACAGCCACGGCGGGACCGGCACCCCGCTGGGTACCGCGACGATCGGCGAGTACAACGTCTTCCAGCTCAAGGACACCCCCGCCGTCCAGGGCAACAACACCTACACGGTCAGCTACGCGGGCGACGCCACCCACGCCGCCGCCACCGCCAAGAGGACCGTCAACGTCACCCGGGCCGCCACCACGCTCACCGTGAACGCCCCCGCCACCGCCAAGCGGACCACGAAGATCACGGTCAGCGGCAAGCTCACGGCCTCCGCGCCCTTCCCGGCCGGTACCAAGGTCACGGTGACGCGGACCGACCTCACCACCCCGAAGGGCAAGTCGCTCGGCACCAAGACGGTGGCGTCCAACGGCACGTTCAGCTTCACGGACACCCCGTACACCGGCGGCACCGTCACCTACTCCGCGCACTTCGCGGGCGACGCCACGCACGTCGCCGCCCTGGGCAAGGACAGCGTCGCGGTCTCCCGGGCGGCCACCTCGGTCAGCATCAAGACCAACCACTCGACCTACTCCTACGGTTCGACCGCCACCGTCACGGGTCACCTCGGCAAGACCGGCAAGAGCCGTGTGCTGTCGATCTACGCCAAGGCGTCGGACGGCACGAAGAAGCTGGTCAAGACCGGCAAGGTCAACTCCTCCGGCGACTTCAAGGTGACGTACAAGGTCACCCGGAACACCACGTTCTGGGCGTCGTTCGGCGGCGACTTCTCCTACGCGCCGAAGTCGGTGTCCCGTTCGATCGGCACGCAGGTCAAGGTCTCCACGTCCGTCTCCCATCACTACAAGACGGGCAAGATCGGCTCGACCACGTACTACTGGTTCCACAAGAACACCGACCCGCTGCTCACGACGTCGATGACCTACCACGCGGGCCGCTCGCAGCGGTTCGAGCTGCAGGTCTACTACCAGGGCCGCTGGTACTCCGCGGGCACCGAGTACTTCCAGCTGGGGACCGACGGCAAGTGCCGCGTGCAGCTGGGGGCCCCGGGCGAGGCCGGGATCCGGGCCCGCATGCGCTCCTCGTACATCAAGGGCAGCTCGGGCGACAGCCTGAACGCCACCACCTACGGCCCGTGGAAGTACCTGTACTTCACCAAGTGACGCCGTCCGGCGGACGCACACGGGCACGACGCACACGGGCGAGGCCGCCCCGGAGGTTTCCGGGGCGGCCTCGCCCGCGTCGCGGGTCAGCCGTGGACGCGGGCGACGGCGCGGACCGGGGCGCCGTCCGCGGCGGCGAGCCGGAGGGGGAAGAGGGCGACGTCGACCGCGCGGCCCTCGGCCAGGGCGGCCAGGACCGGGGCCAGGTTGGTGAGGTTCTCCGCGATGACCCCGCCCGCCCCGCACAGCACGCGGTGGGCGGGGAGGGAGTAGTCCGGGTCCGGGTCGCCTGGATCGGGCGTCGGGTCGACGCTGAGGGCGTCGACGGCCACCGTGCGGATCCCGGCGTCCACCACCGCTCGCGCCGCCTCCGGGGTGAGCCAGGGGTGGGCCGCGTAGTGGCCGGTGCCCCAGTGGGCGGACCAGCCGGTGGCCAGCAGCAGCACCGAGCCCGGGCGGGCCGCCGCCAGCGCGGGGGCCAGCGCCCCGGGCGTGACGGCCGCCCTCGGGGCGAGCCCGCGCACGTCGGCGGCGACGGCCGGTCCCGCGAAGCGGTCCAGCGGCAGCTCGTCCAGGGCGGGCCAGGCGTCGTCCACGTGGAAGGGGGCGTCGACGTGCGTGCCGGACTGGGAGCCCAGGTGCAGCCGCAGCACGTTCACCCCGTCCTCGGCGGCCCGCAGGGCGGGAACGACCTCGACCTCGGGGTCGCCGGGGTACACCGGCATGCCGGTCACCACGGGCACGGACAGGTCCACCCACCCCGGGCCACCGGCCGCCACGCTCATGCCTCCGCTCCGGCCAGGACGGCCCGGTCCGCATCGTCCGCACCGGGCCCGGTGACCGGCATTCGGACCGTGCGCTCATGGGCGCGGAAGAGCCAGTCGGGGTCTGAGAGATAGCCGGCGGTGGCGCGACGTAGAATTTGCCATAGCTGAGAGTTAAAACC
>NZ_JARAVO010000083.1:0-36210 GCF_033792805.1 Streptomyces sp. PA03-1a | reverse complement strand
CTCCGGCCCCCGTGCACGCCGCCCCCACCATGGTGGCGCCGATGACCACGCCGACGCAGGCCCCGCCGCAGGCGCCCCCGGGCCAGCCACCGTTCGGCCAGGTCCCGCCGCCGCAGGCGCCTCCGGGCCAGGTCCCCGGCCAGATGCCGGGTCAGCCGCCCTACGGCCAGCCCCCGTACGGCCAGCCCGCACCGGGCCAGCCCCCGTACGGCCAGCCCGCACCGGGCCAGTCCCCGTACGGTCAGCCCGCACCGGGCCAGTCCCCGTACGGTCAGCCCTCCTACGGTCAGCCCGTCCCCGGTCAGCCGATGCCGGGTCAGGGCATGCCCGGCCAGCCCGCGTTCGGCCAGCCGCCGCAGGCCCCGCACGCCGGCCAGGTCCCGCAGGCCCCGGGCGCCGGTCTGGCGGCCGCGATGCAGAAGTACCGCGAGCTGCCCACCGGCCAGCGCTGGACCCAGCAGAACCCGAAGCTGATGCGCGCCGACCTCTCGCAGGCCGGCGGCCAGCCCGTGCTCGCCCGTCAGGGCAGCATGGTGCTCTACCAGGGCAAGGTCGAATTCGGCTACAAGGGCGCCGGGTTCACCGGCCGCATCGTCGGCAACATGACCGGCCAGGAGATGCAGCTGATGCGCTGCACCGGCCGCGGCCAGGTCTTCTTCGCCGAGGACGCGTCCTACCTGCACCCCATCGAGCTCCAGGGCGACGCCATCTGCGTCTCCGCCGAGAACGTGCTCGCCTTCGACGAGTCCCTCCAGCACGAGGTGCGTCGCATCGAGGGTCACGGCATCCCCGGCGGCGCCCTGTTCACCATGCAGTTCCAGGGCACGGGCACCGTCGTGGTCAAGACCCACGGCACCCCGGTGGTGCTGCCGGTCACCCCGACCACCTACGCCGACAGCAACGCGATCGTCGCCTGGTCGGCGGCCTCGCAGGTGGTGCTCTCCAGCCAGGTGCGGCTGCGCAGGAACGCCTACCCGGGACACAGCGGGGAGACCGTGAACCTGCAGTTCCGGGGCGCCCCCGGCAACTTCATCATCGTCCAGCCGTACGAGGTCTGAGGGGAGCCCGTCATGGACCAGTCACTGACCTCCGGGTACGCCCCGGCACCGGTCACCGCCCGCATGGAGAACCACGGCAGCAGCATGCTGAAGGTGGCCATGCAGAGCGGCCAGGACCTCTTCGCGCGCACCGGTTCGATGGTCGCCTACGAGGGCTTCGTCCAGTACGAGCCCAACCCGCCCGCCGTCCGCCAGATGGCCTCGCAGTGGCTCACCGGCGAGGGGGCACCGATCATGAAGTGCTCCGGCGACGGACTGCTCTACCTCGCCGACTACGGCGCCGACGTCGTCTGCGTCTACCTCAACAACGAGGCGCTGTCGGTCAACGGCAGCAATCTGCTCGCCTTCGACGCCCACCTCCAATGGGGCGTGGAGCGGGTGAAGGGCCTGGCCAAGTTCGCCGGCCAGGGTCTGTTCAACGTCGGGATCTCGGGCACCGGCTGGGTGGCCATCACCTCGCGCGGCACCCCGGTCGTGGTCGACTGCGGCCGCGGCGAGGACGAGACCTACGTCGACCCGGACGCCCTCGTGGCCTGGTCGAGCGGGCTGAAGACGAAGGCGAAGCGCAGCTTCAAGGCGTCGGCCCTCATCGGGCGCGGCAGCGGCGAGGCCTTCCAGATCGGCTTCTCCGGCCAGGGCTTCGTCGTCGTACAGCCCAGTGAGGACAGCACCGACCGCCTCCGAGTCCGGGGCTGAGGGGGAGCGAGACACCATGCAGAGCCCGCTTTTCGGCTATACCGAGGTCCAGACCGAGGACCAGTACGCACTCCAGAACCCGTACCTGCTGAGGGTCAAGCTCGACGGCCGCACCGACTGCCTGGCCCGCAAGGGCGCCATGGTCGCGTACCAGGGCCTGATCGAGTTCGACGGCGAGTACCAGAGCCACGCCCAGCGCACCGCCCGCTACCGCACCGGGGAGGGCCTGGAGCTGATGCGCTGCTCCGGGCAGGGCACGGTCTACCTCGCCAACCTGGCCCAGCACATCCACGTCGTCGACGTGGACCAGGAGGGCCTGACCGTGGACGGCGCCTATGTGCTGGCGCTCGACTCCGGGCTGCACTGGGAGGTCATCTCCGTCGACAGCCAGTTCGGCATCTCCGGCAGCGGCGCCTACAACCTCAACATCTCGGGGCACGGCAAGGTCGCGCTGATGACCTCGGGCAAGCCGCTGCTGATGCCGGTCACCCCGGACAAGTACGTCTCGGCCGACTCCGACGCGGTCGTCGCCTGGTCGTCCTCGCTCCGGGTGCAGATGCAGGCGCAGACCAGTTCCTCAGGCGTCTGGCGGCGGCGCGGCAACACCGGCGAGGGCTGGGAGCTCAACTTCCTCGGCCAGGGCCACGTCCTGGTGCAGCCCAGCGAACTGATGCCGCCGCAGAACGCCCAGCTCGGCGGTGGCGCCGCCGCCCAGTACGGCTTCGGCCAGCAGGGCGCGCACGGGATGAACCAGGGCAACATCTTCAGCAACCGCTGAGCTCCCGCGGCCGGTCCCGCCCCGCGCGCCGCCTCAGAGCAGCGCGCGGGTGCGGGCCAGCAGCGTCCGGACGGAACCGTCCGCGACGTCGGCGACCTCGTCGTAGGAGAACCACTTCAGGTCCAGCGACTCCTCGCTGATCTCCTCCACCGCGCCGGGCGGCGCGACGGCGGCGTACTGCACGTCGAGGTGCCAGGCGCACGGCGTCAGGTGCCGGTCGAGGTTGACCGGCCCGGGACGCAGCAGGGTGAGTCCGCGGATGCCCGACTCCTCGACGCCCTCACGCAGCGCGGCCCCGGCCAGCGAGGTGTCCTCCGGCTCGCAGTGCCCGCCCATCTGCAGCCACATGCCGAGCTTCTTGTGCAGGGTCAGCAGCACCCGTCCGCGCTCGGGGTCCACCACCAGGGCGCTGCCCGTGACGTGTCCCGCGGCGCAGGCCTTCCACATGCCGTCCGGGTGCGCCTCCAGGTGGGCCAGGTAGGTCTCCCGGAGCCGCTCCTGCCCCGTGTCGGGCGCGGACCAGTCCTTCAGGACGCGTACGGCGTCGTCGTGCAGGCTCACTTCTCGTCGTCGTCCTTGCCCTCGTCGGTGCCGTCGTGCTCGTGCTCGTCCTCGTTGCGCCGGACGTCCTTCCCGTGGCCGCCCGCGGCCTCGCCGAGGATCTTGTCCAGCTCGGAGAAGTCCAGCTGCTCGTGGTGGACGAAGCCGTCGGGGTCGTCCAGGTCGGCGGCGGTCGGCAGCATGTCGGGGTGGGCCCACAGCCCGTCGCGTCCGTCGACGCCGCGCGCGTCGGTGAGCGAGGCCCACAGCCGGGAGGCGTCCCGCAGCCGGCGGGGTCGCAGCTCCAGGCCGATCAGCGTGGCGAAGGTCTGCTCCGCGGGGCCACCGCTCGCCCGGCGCCGGCGCAGCGTCTCGCGCAGCGCCCCGGCCGACGGCAGGTGCGGGGCGGCGGCCGCGTGCACGACCGCGTCCACCCAGCCCTCGACGAGGGCCAGGGCCGTCTCCAGACGGGCCAGCGCCGCCTTCTGCGCCGGGGTGTCCTCGGGCTGGAACATGCCCTGCTGCAGGGCGTCCTGGAGCGCCTCGGGGTTCGACGGGTCGAGCTGGCCGACCGCGTCCTCCAGCTTCGCGGTGTCCACCTTGATACCGCGGGCGTACCCCTCGACGGCGCCGAACAGGTGTGCCCGCAGCCACGGCACGTGGGCGAACAGCCGCTGGTGCGCCGCCTCGCGGAGCGCCAGGTAGAGCCGGACCTCGTCCTGCGGCACGCTCAGGCCCTCGCCGAAGGCCTCCACGTTGGCGGGGAGCAGCGCGGCCTTGCCGGCCGGGCCGAGCGGCAGGCCGATGTCGGTCGAGCCCACGACCTCACCGGCGAGCGTGCCCAGCGCCTGCCCGATCTGCGTGCCGAACATGGCGCCGCCCATGGAGCGCATCATGCCGAGCAGCGGGCCCGCCATGGCCTGCATCTCCTCGGGCAGCACGTCGCCCATCGCCGTCCCGACGCGCTCGGCGACCGGGTCGACCAGCTCCTTCCACACGGGCAGGGTCGCCTCGACCCATTCGGCCCGGCTCCACGCCACGGCCGAGCCGGCGCCGGAGGGCATCGACGTCACCCCGTCGAGCCACAGGTCCGCCAGCCGCAGCGACTCCTGGACCTTCGCCCGGTCCGCGGGACCCACGCTGACGTCCTTCGAGCCCTCCGGGGTGCCCTGGGCCACCGTCTGCCGGGCGATGTCCTTGGCCATGTCCCAGTTCACCGGGCCGCCCTCGTACGAGAGCATCTGACCCAGCTGCTGGAAGGCCGCGCCCAGGTCGTTGGGGTTCAGCGAACCGAACATGGCGGCGAACGGGTTGTCCCCGCCGGCGCCGCCGCCGAAGGGACTCCCGCCGCCGTAGCCGAAGGGATTGGCCGGTCCCCGGGAGCCGCCGCCGGAACCGCCGGACTTCTTGCCGTCGTCCCCTTCCTCGGGCTCCTCGGGAGGGACTCCGAATCCGAATGGGATGTCGCTCACGGTTTCCTCGGCTCTGTGTGTTGTGGGCTGTACCTCCAGCCTAGACACCCGTCAGGCAGGATGGCTGCGTACGGACCGCGGTTGCGGACCGCGCACCCGGTACCAGAGACAACCGTGGGAGACACCTGGTGAGTTCCCCAGAACCGACCGTTCGCCCAGAGCGGAGCGGCGGCAGGGCCCCCGCCGGACCTGTGGTCGCCGTCACCGGCGCCGCCTCCGGTGTCGGCCTGCTGCTGGCCCTGCGGCTGGCCGAATCCGACCAGGTCAAGAAAGTCGTGGCGATCGACGAGCGCCGCGGCGACGTCCCCGGTGCCCAGTGGGCGGTGCTCGACGTTCGGGACCCGGCGATCGCCGAGCGGCTGCGCGGCGTGGACGTCGTCGTCCACCTCGCACTCGACCTGGACCTGGAGTCCGACCCCAAGGCGCGCAGCGCCTTCAACGTGCGCGGTACCCAGACGGTGCTCACCGCGGCGGCCGCCGCCGGCGTGCCGCGCGTGGTGCTGTGCACCTCGGCCATGGTCTACGGCGCCCACCCGGACAACGACGTCCCGCTCGCCGAGGACGCCCCGCTGCGCGCGACCGCGGAGGCGTCCTTCGTGGGCGACCTGCTGGAGATCGAGCGGCTGGGCAAGCGCGCCCCCCGCGCGCACCCCGGACTCAACGTGACCGTCCTGCGTCCGGCCGTGCTGGTCGGCGGCACCGACACCGCGCTGACCCGCTACTTCGAGTCGCCGCGGCTGCTGGTGGTGGGCGGCAGCCGCCCCTGCTGGCAGTTCTGCCACGTGGAGGACCTGGTGACGGCGCTGGAGCACGCGGCGCTGGAGAAGGTGGACGGCGAGATGACCGTGGGCTGCGACGGCTGGCTGGAGCAGGAGGAGGTCGAGGAGCTCTCGGGCATCCGCCGCATGGAGCTGCCGCCCGCGGTGGCGCTCGGCGCGGCCTCCCGGCTGCACCGGCTGGGGCTCACCCCCTCCCCGGCGGGGGACCTGGCGTACACGATGCACCCGTGGGTGGTCAGCGGCAGCAGGCTGCACGAGTCGGGCTGGCGGCCGAAGTGGACCAACGAGGAGGTGCTGGCCGTCCTGCTGGAGGAGGTCTCCGGCCGCAACTCCGTCGTCGGGCGGCGCCTGGGCCGCAAGGACGCGGCCACGCTCGGTGCGGCCGGCGCGACGGTCGCCCTGGTCGGCACGGCGGCGATGGTGCGGAGGGCGCGCAAGCGCCGCGGTGTCTGAGCGTCGCCGCGCGAACTCGCTCCGGAAGGGGGTTTCCGCATGGCGGGTGATGGGGCAGCATGAGCGGCATGGCACAGACGCACGACGAACCCGTCCGGCTCATCGCGGTCCGGGACACGGAGCTGTCCGTGGACGAGGTCTTCCGCGCCGTGGGGCACGATTCCGCCGGGGGCACCGCGCTGTTCGTCGGCATGGTCCGTGACCACGACGGCCCGTCGGACGCGGAGGTGACCGGGCTCGGCTACTCGGCTCACCCGGGCGCGGAGGCCGAACTGCGCCGGGTCGCGGAGAAGGTCGTCGCGGACTTCCCGGTCAAGGCACTGGCCGCCGTCCACCGGGTGGGCGACCTGCGCGTCGGCGACCTCGCGGTCGTCGTCGCCGTCTCCTGCCCGCACCGGGCCGAGGCCTTCGCCGCCTGCCGGCGGCTCATCGACGACCTCAAGCGCGAGGTCCCGATCTGGAAGCACCAGGCCTTCGCCGACGGCACCGAGGAGTGGGTCGGCGCCTGCGCCCACTGACCCGCGGGGAGGGCGGTCGCCGCCCGCCTCGCCACTGAGTGGCCCACCTGCGGTTGCGTAACCTGCCACCCGCTCTGAACGTTGTAGCAGCAGAAGATTAGTCTGCTCATAGTTCTTGATCGGCATGCGCGTCCAGGAGGCCGAAGTGGCAGCGCTCGCATGGTTGCTCATCCCGCTGGTCGCCGCGATCGCCGCGGCCGTCTGGGGAGGCTGGGCGGCGCGTACGCGGTCCACCGGGGACGGCGCCTCGCTCGCCGACTACGAGCGTTTCCGCGAGGCCATGCAGCGCACCGGATCGGGCGGCCCGGCCTGAGGCCCCACGGGGCGGCTGCGGGTTCCGTACCGTACTGTCGTTCCATGCCACGCCGCACCGCGACGCTGCTCGCATCGACCCTGACCCTGATAGCGCTGCTGTGTGTCGCGCTCCTGTGGCCCGTGCCGTACGCGGAGATGTCGCCGGGTCCGACGGTGAACACGCTCGGGTCGCACGGCGGGGATCCGGTGCTGCAGATCTCGGGGCACAAGACGTACCCGACCAGCGGTCACCTCAACATGACCACGGTGCGGGTGACGAGCGCGGACTACTCGATGAACCTGGTGGAGGCGGTCGTCGGCTGGCTGGCGCACGACCAGAAGGTCGTCGAGCACGACACGCTCTACCCCAAGGGGCAGACGGCCGAGGAGGCCGACCAGGAGAACGCCGAGGAGTTCACGCAGTCCCAGGACAGCGCGAAGGTCGCGGCGCTCGACGAGCTCGGCATACCCGTCGGCTCCCGGGTGATCGTCTCCGCCGTGGTCAAGGGCGCCCCGGCCGAGGGCGAGCTGCACGCCGGAGACGTGATCAAGGCCGTGGACGGCGAGCCGGTCAAGGCGGCGGGCGACGTCGCATCGCTGGTCACCAAGCACCAGCCGGGGCAGAAGGTGGTCTTCACCGTCGTGCCCAAGGGCGCCAAGGGCGACGCCACCCAGGACGTGACCATCACCACGGCGAAGTCGGACGACGACGGCGATGCCCGGGCGGTCGTGGGCATCCAGGCCGGCGTCGAGCACACCTTCCCGTTCAAGATCGACATCAAGCTGGCGGACGTCGGCGGCCCGAGCGCCGGCCTGATGTTCGCGCTGGGCATCGTCGACAAGCTCACCCCGGAGGACCTCACCGGCGGCAAGTTCGTCGCGGGCACCGGCACGATCGACGACGAGGGCAAGGTCGGTCCCATCGGCGGCATAGACATGAAGACCATCGGCGCGCGGCAGAAGGGCGCCGAGTACTTCCTGACCCCCGCCGACAACTGCGCGGAGGCGGCGACCGACACCCCGAGCGGCCTCACCCTGGTCAAGGTGAAGACCATCGACGACGCCCTGGACGCGCTCAAGGACATCCGCGACGGCAAGACGTCGGCCCTGCCCTCCTGCACGAAGGGCTGAGCGACGGACGCATCCGTACGGCCCGACGGCCCCGGGGAACTCCCCGGGGCCGTCCGCGTCACTCCTCGAAGGTCGCCGCCAGGGCGTCGGCCAGCCCCGGCACCAGCGCGGAACCGGTCAGCACCTCGGTGGGGGAGTCCTTCTCGCGCAGCCGCACCGCCGACTCCCGGGACCCGTCCCGCAGCACGCCCACCGTCATGCGGACCTCCTGGCGGTCAGGGTGCCCGGCGACCCAGCGGGCCAGCGCGGCGTCGTCCAGCCCCTGCGGGATGGACTCCTCCGCGGACGGCGGCAGCATCAGCCGCTCGACGGTGAGCGCGCAGCCGCTGACGACACCGGGCCAGGCGATGGTGGCCAGGAACTCGTCCAGCGCGGCGCCCGGCGGCAGCTCGTCCTGCTCGATCGGGGTCAGCCCCGCGGCCGCCCCGTCTCCGAGGCCGAGTTCCTCGGCCAGCTTGGGCTCCTGTACGCGCAGCGCCGCGGTGTCGACGAGGGCGAAGAGCCGGGCGGGCTGGTCCCAGCCGAGGCCGGACGCGTAGTCGTCGATTTCCAGGACGGCACGGGTGAGCGGGTTCGCGGTGAGCGGCGCACCCTCGGACGTGTTGTTGGACATGCTCATCATCCTGCCTGTTCTGTGACCCGCATCCCCAATCGGGAGCCTTGGGGAACTGAGTAAACGCTGAGTAAGTTGCATCAGTGGGCGCCGGTAGGGCGTCCGACGGAGACCGACACTTCGAGGTGCGCACCTTGGTATTCCAGATGCCGGACCGCGGCGGGGGTCCGCACGGGCCGCGGATCAGAGTGGGCCGCCCGTCGCGGCGAGCCCGGACACTGCTCATGACCCTGGGCGTCCTGGCCGTGCTGGCCATGGCCTTCGTCATGTTCTCGGGTTTCTGGACCGACTGGCTCTGGTACCGCTCCGTCCACTATTCCTCGGTCTTCACCACCACCCTGTGGACCAAGATCGGCCTGTTCTTCGTCTTCGGTCTGCTGATGGCCGCGGCCGTCGGCGTCAACGTGTACCTCGCGCACCGGCTCCGGCCGCCGCTCAGCGCGATGTCGATGGAGCAGCAGAGCCTCGACCGCTACCGGATGGGCATCGCCCCCTACAAGAAGTGGGTGCTGCTCACCGTCTGCGCGCTCGTGGGGCTGATCGCCGGAGCCTCCGCCTCCAGCCAGTGGCGCACATGGCTGCTGTGGACGAACTCCACGTCGTTCGGCACCAAGGACCCGCAGTTCCACGTGGACATCTCCTTCTACGCCTTCGACCTGCCCTGGTACCGCTTCCTGCTGAGCTTCGGCTTCGCGGCGGTCGTGCTGTCGCTGCTGGCGGCGGCGCTGGTGCACTACCTGTACGGGGGCCTGCGGCTCACCTCCCCGGGCGGCCGGGCGACGGCGGCGGCGACCGGGCACCTGTCGGTGCTGCTGGGCCTGTTCGTCACCTTGAAGGCCGTCGCGTACTGGCTGGACCGCTACTCGCTGGCGGTGAAGTCCGGCAACCTCAGGTCGGGCGACTGGACGGGCCTGCGCTACGTGGACGCCAACGCCTACCTGCCGGCCAAGACGATCCTGTTCGCCATCGCCATCATCTGCGCGCTGCTGTTCTTCGCCACCCTGTGGCGGCGCACCTGGTCGCTGCCGCTGATCGGCTTCGGCCTGATGGTGCTGTCGGCGATCCTGATCGGCGGCCTGTACCCGGCGATCGTGCAGAAGTTCCAGGTGCAGCCGAACGAGGCCGCCAAGGAGCAGCCGTACATCCAGAAGAACATCGACGCCACGCGTGAGGCGTACGGCATCGACCACGCCGACGTGACGGACTACTCGGGCACGAGCGGTGACGGCAAGGAGAAGCTGCGCAGCGACGCCGACACGGCGGCGTCCATCCGCCTGCTGGACCCGAACGTGGTCTCGCCGACCTACCAGCAACTGCAGAAGGTGCGCGGCTACTACGCGTTCCCGTCCACGCTCGACGTCGACCGCTACACGATCGACGGCAAGGAGCAGGACACCGTGGTGGGCCTGCGGGAGCTGAACCTTGAGGGCATCCCGCAGCACAGCTGGATCAACGACCACTTCAAGTACACGCACGGCTACGGCATGGTGGCGGCCAAGGGCACCACCACGACCGCCAGCGGCGAGCCGGACTTCACTGAGTACAACCTGCCGACCAAGGGCGACCTCGGGACGTACCAGCAGCGGATCTACTACGGCGAGCAGACCAAGCAGTGGTCGATCGTCGGCGACAAGACCACGCCGGAGATCGACTACACCGACGACAGCGGCGAGAAGCCGTACACGTACACCGCCAAGAGCGGCGTCGGCCTGAAGAACCCGGTGACCAGGCTCGCCTACGCGGTGTCCTTCGGGGAGCCGCAGATCTTCTACTCCGGCGCCGTCGGCGACGACTCGCAGATCCTGTACAACCGCATGCCCAAGGAGCGGGTCGAGGCGGTCGCGCCCTGGCTGACGATCGACGGCGACTCCTACCCGGCGGTCGTCGACGGCCGGATCGTGTGGATCGTCGACGCCTACACGACGAGCAACGGCTACCCGTACTCGTCGCGCACGACGCTGGGCGACACCACGGCGGACTCGCTGACCGACGGGCAGCGCGCCGTGCTGGCGCAGCAGAACCAGGTCAACTACATCCGCAACTCGGTGAAGGCGACCGTCGACGCGTACAGCGGCAAGGTCACGCTCTACCAGTGGGACACCGAGGACCCGGTGCTGAAGACCTGGATGAAGGCCTTCCCGGACACGGTCGAGCCCAAGACGGCGATCGACGACGCGCTGATGGCGCATCTGCGCTACCCGCAGGACCTGTTCAAGGTGCAGCGCGAGCTGCTGACGCGCTACCACGTCACCAAGGCGTCGACCTTCTACAGCGGCAGTGAGGTGTGGGCGGTGCCCAACGACCCCGCCGCCAAGACCGGCAAGTCGGTGCCGCCGTACTACCTGAGCCTGAAGATGCCCGGCCAGAACGACCAGGCGTTCTCGCTCACGACGACCTTCACGCCGAACAAGCGCGAGAACCTCAGCGCCTTCATGGCGGTCGACGCGGACGCGAAGAGTCCGGAGTACGGCGCGATCAGGGTGCTGAAGCTGCCGTCGAACACCACGGTGTCCGGACCGCAGCAGGTGCAGAGCCAGTTCAACTCCGACCCCGACGTGGCGGAGAAGATCAGGCTGCTCAAGGGCGGTGACTCGGAGGTCGAGTACGGCAACCTGCTGACCGTGCCCCTCGACGGCGGGCTGCTGTACGTCGAGCCGGTCTACGTCCGCGGCGCGGGCACCAACTACCCGCTGCTGAAGAAGGTGCTGGTGAGCTACGGCGGCCAGACCGAGTTCGAGGACACGCTCGCGCAGGCGCTCGACGCGGTGTTCGGCTCGGACGGCGGCACGCCCGAGACGCCACCGGAGACGGGCGGGGGCACCCAGCCGCCGGCCTCCGGCAATCCGACGGTCGCCCAGGCCCTGGAGGACGCCCAGCAGGCGTACGACGCGGGCCAGAAGGCGCTCAAGGAGGGCGACTGGGGCGCGTACGGCCAGGCGCAGAAGGATCTCGCCGACGCGCTGAAGCGGGCCCAGGAGGCCGAGCAGCAGGCGGGCAGGCAGGGCTGACGGGGCCCACCCCGCGTCGTGGTACTGTTGTTCCACCGACGCGGGGTGGAGCAGCTCGGTAGCTCGCTGGGCTCATAACCCAGAGGTCGCAGGTTCAAATCCTGTCCCCGCTACTGTTGGAGAGGGCCCGGAGTCAATAGACTCCGGGCCCTTTCACTTGTAGGGGGGAACTGGTACCGCAGAGGTTTCGGTTGGCATCATGTCGGGAAGTCGACAAAACGCTGTAGTGACCTACGAAGTGACCAACTGGGATCGGCTGAACTCTGCAGGTTTGCCGCATACCAGGTGTACTGCGGGTACGGGTGATGCGACGATGGACCTCATGGGGGATGGTGCAAGGCTGCTGAAGACTCGTCAGATCCGGGATCCCGGGTCCACGGGGCGGACGACCGTGCCCGCGGCCGGGGCCGCGCTGGTGCCGGCCGTCGCCGACCTGCTGCCCGCTCCGCGGATGGGCGGTCTCGACGAGGAGCGCCTCATCGAGTCCGACCTCCCGGACGAGGAGACCCTGGAGGCCCGCGAGGAGGCCGAACTCGAGGCGCGCCACCGGCGGGCCGCCGAGCACGGCGACATCGGGGCCATGAGCGTCCTGGGCACCCTGCTGCTGCGCCGCGGCGACCTCGAGGGCGCCGAGCCCCATCTGCGCGGCGCCGCCGCCGGAGGGGACCGCCCGGCCGCCAACAACCTGGGCCTGCTGCTGCACCAGCGCGGCTACGCCGACGAGGCCGCCGCATGGTGGCGCATCGCGGCGGTCGCCGGTTCCGCCGCGGCCGCGCACGCGCTCGGCCGGCACTTCCGCGAGCGCGGCGACGAGCCCGGCGCCGAGTACTGGCTGCGCCAGGCCGCCGAGTCCGGGCACACCCTGGGCGCGTACGCGCTGGCCGACCTCCTGGACCACCGGCGTGACGTCGGCGCCGAGCGCTGGTTCCACGCCGCCGCCGAGCACGGCCACCGCGAGGCCGCCTACCGGCTCGCCGGCATCTGCGCCGAGCGCGGCGAGGAGCGCGAGGCCGAGCAGTGGTACCGGCAGGCCGCCGCCCGCCGGCACCGCAGGGCCGCCCTGCGCCTCGGCACGCTCCTGGAGGAGCGCGGCGAGTTCGAGGAGGCCAAGCGCTGGTACCTGACCGCCGCCCGCGACGGGGAGCCGCGCGCCGCCTGCGCCCTCGGCTTCCTGCTGCGCGACGCCGGCGACGTCGACGGGGCCGCCACCTGGTGGCGGCGTGCCGCCAACGCCGGCGACGGCAACGCCGCGAACGCCCTGGGCGCGCTGCACGCCCAGGAGGGCGAGACCCAGACCGCCGAGCGGTGGTACCGGGCCGCGCTCGAGGCGGGGGACATCAACGGCGCCTTCAACCTCGGTCTGCTCTGCGCCGGTCAGGGCCGCACGGCCCAGGCCGAGCAGTGGTACCGCAAGGCCGCCTACACCGGGCACCGCGAGGCGGCCAACGCGCTCGCCGTGCTCCTGCTGCAGCGCGGCGACGCGGCGGGCGCCGAGCCCTGGTTCTCCAAGGCGGCGGAGGCGGGCAGCGTCGACGCCGCCTTCAACCTCGGCATCCTGTACGCCGGGCGGGGCGACGACGCCACCGCGCGGCGCTGGTACGAGCGCGCCGCGGCCAGCGGCCACGGCGAGGCCGCGCTCCAGGTGGCCATCGCCTTGCAGAAGGAGGGCGACGCGCACGGCGCCGAGCGCCACCTGCGCTGCGCGGCGGGCGGCGGCAGCCCGGAGGGCGCCTTCCGGCTCGGCGCGCTGCTGGACGGGCAGGGCACGCAGGAGGCCGAGGGCGAGGCCGAGGAGTGGTACGCCCGCGCCGCAGGCCAGGGGCACCGCCGTGCCCAGGTGCGGCTCGGCATGTGCGCCGCCAAGCGCGGGGACGTCGTGGACGCCGCCCACTGGTACCGGGAGGCCGCCGAGGGCGGCAGTCGCAACGGTGCCTTCAACCTCGGGCTGCTCCTCGCCCGCGAGGGCGCGGAGCCGGAGGCCGCCCTGTGGTGGACGCGTGCCGCGGACGCGGGCCACGGACGCGCCGCGCTGCGGCTGGCGCTGCTGGCCGCACGGCACGGACAGCTCGCGGACGCCCAGGCGTGGTGCGCCCGCGCGGTGGAGTGTGGCCCCGCCGAGGTGGCCGAGCGGGCCGCCCGGCTGACCGACGCCCTGGAGCACGAGCTGTCCGCGTGAGAAGCGATTTGCGCTGCTCAGCGCCGGGAGGGTAGTCTAAAGACACAACGACGCGGGGTGGAGCAGCTCGGTAGCTCGCTGGGCTCATAACCCAGAGGTCGCAGGTTCAAATCCTGTCCCCGCTACTGAAGAGAGGGCCCGGAAGCCATGGCTTCCGGGCCTTTCTCGTATGCGTTGGGTACAGGCCAGGCATGGTTCGGGCAAAAGGGTGCCGACGATCCTGGGCCCGCCGGCGCCGGCGCGCGATCCTGAGGACAGGCCCTCAGGCGGCGCGAGGAGGCGGGGTTGCTGCGCAGGCGGCGTAAGCGGCGGCCGACGGAACTCAGGGATGTGACGCGGTGGGGTCGGCTGTGCGCGGCCGCGGAGGTGGAGGGCCTGCTGCGCGAGCTGCGCAGCGCCGCCGACGACGAGGAGGCCGCCTACGACCGGGCGGCGGCCCTCAAGGCGCTGGCCGCGGCGCCGCCCCGGCTGTGGCTGCTGCTGGACCGTGCCGCCCGGGTGCAGGAGGGCACGCCCCCGGCGCCCGGCGAGAGTGAACCGCTGCGCCTGTTGCTGGCCGCGATGGACCGGGACGGCCGCATCCGGCAGGCCGCCGTGGAGGAGCTGGCGGTGCACGGCGGGCCGCTGGTGGCCTCCGCCCTCGCGCTGCGGACGGCGGACTGGGTCGACCAGGTCCGCGACCGGGCGCTGGAGGCGCTGCTGCGCCGTACCGCCCCGGACGAGGCCGCCGCGGCCGTACGGCTGCTGCTGAGGCTGCGCGGACGGAGCCGGGCGAGGCACACCCCCGAGGCGTACCGCGGGGTGCTGGCGGCGCCCGAGGCCCGGCGGGCGGTGCGTGCGCTGGCCGCCGACACGGACCCGCTGACCCGGCGCTTCGGGGTCGAGCTGGCCCTGGAACTCGGCGAGTTCGTCCGCGGGGACCTGGTGCGCACGGCGCTGCGCGACCCGGACCAGGTGTGCCGCAGACTGTGCGCCGAGCGGCTGCTGCAGATGGACCCGGACCAGGCGGGGCGGCTGCTGTGGGCCCGCTCGGCGGCCGTGCGGGAGCTGGCGGTCGCGGCGCTGCCGGACGACGTGCCGGCGGCCCGGCTGACCGCGCCGCTGGCCGACCCGGCGCGGATCGTCCGCGCCCAGGCCCGCTGGCGGCTGTACAGCAGGGGAGAGCCCCCGGCGCTGGCGTACCGCAGGCAGCTGTTGCGCTGCGGCCCGCAGAGCCCGCCGCGGCTGGTGGCCGGGCTGGTGACGGGGCTGGGGGAGTGCGGGGACGCCTCGGACGCGCCGCTGCTGCTGCGGCTGGCCCGTGAGGTGCGCACTCCGTGGCCGCCCGTGGTGCGCCGTGCCGCGGTGCGCGCGGCGGGACGGCTCGTCCCGCGGGAGGGGCTGCTGCGGCAGCTGGCGCCGTTGGCCGTGGATCCGGACCCCGGGGTGGCCAGGGAGGCCTTCGAGGCGCTCTCCAAGGTCGCCGGCCAGGTGCCGGTGGAGACGGTGTGGGTGGGCCGCACCCGGCCGGAGCCGGGGGTGCGCAAGGCCGCGGAACGTGTGCGGCGGGCCGCGCAGCGTCAGGCGCAGGCGGGGCACAGGCCCCGGTAGGTGACGTCGACCTGGGAGACGGTGAACCCGAAACGCTCCGCGTCGGGCAGGTCCGCCAGCGGGTTGCCGTGCGGGTGGACGTCCCGGACGGTGCCGCAGCTGGAGCACACCAGGTGCTGGTGCGGGCGGTGGGCGTTGGGGTCGTAGCGCTTGGCGCGGCCGTCGGTGGCGACCTCTATGACCTCGCCGAGCGACACCAGTTCGCCCAGGGTGTTGTAGACGGTCGCGCGGGAGATCTCGGGCAGTCGCGCCGCCGCGCGGGCGTGCACCTCGTCGGCGGTCAGGTGGACGTGGTCGCCGTCCAGGACCTCGGCCACGACGCGCCGCTGCGCGGTCATGCGCCATCCGCGGCCGCGCAGTCGTTCCAGCAGGTCACTCATTCCATTTCACCTATCAGTGGGATGGCAACAGCTTAACAGTGACAGTCCGTGTTCCGACCGGGTACGAGTTTGGGGCTCTTCTTGACTTGGACTCTGTCTATCGTAGGATCGCTTCCGGCGTAAGCCACGGCACAGCACCAACCCAGGGAGAAGCACGTGACGGTTCAGGAGACCGGCCCGCTGACCACGGAGGCGGGCGCCCCGGTCGCGGACAACCAGAACAGCGAGACCGCGGGCCCCGGGGGACCGGTCCTGGTCCAGGACCAGCAGCTGCTGGAGAAGCTCGCCCACTTCAACCGCGAGCGCATCCCGGAGCGCGTGGTGCACGCCCGTGGCGCCGGCGCCTACGGCACCTTCACGGTGACCGCCGACGTGACGAAGTACACGCGGGCGAAGTTCCTCTCCGAGGTCGGCAAGCAGACCGAGACCTTCCTGCGGTTCTCCACCGTCGCCGGCAACCTGGGCGCGGCGGACGCGGTGCGCGACCCGCGCGGCTGGGCGCTGAAGTTCTACACCGAGGAGGGCAATTACGACCTCGTCGGCAACAACACCCCGGTGTTCTTCATCAAGGACGCCATCAAGTTCCCCGACTTCATCCACACCCAGAAGCGCGACCCGTACACCGGCTCCCAGGAGGCGGACAACGTCTGGGACTTCTGGGGGCTGTCACCCGAGTCGACGCACCAGGTGACCTGGCTGTTCGGTGACCGCGGCATCCCGGCGAGCTACCGCCACATGAACGGCTACGGCTCGCACACCTACCAGTGGAACAACGAGGCCGGCGAGGTCTTCTGGGTCAAGTACCACTTCAAGACCGACCAGGGCATCCAGAACCTCACCCAGGAGGAGGCCAACCGGCTCGCCGGTGAGGACCCGGACTCCCACCAGCGCGACCTGCGCGAGGCCATCGAGCGCGGCGAGTTCCCGAGCTGGACCGTGCAGGTGCAGATCATGCCCGCGGCCGAGGCGGCGGCCTACCGCTTCAACCCGTTCGACCTCACCAAGGTGTGGCCGCACGAGGACTACCCGCCGATCGAGATCGGCAGGCTGGAACTCAACCGCAACCCGCAGAACATCTTCGCCGAGGTCGAGCAGTCGATCTTCTCCCCGGCGCACTTCGTGCCCGGCATCGGCCCGTCCCCGGACAAGATGCTGCAGGGCCGGCTCTTCGCCTACGGCGACGCCCACCGCTACCGCGTCGGCATCAACGCCGACCACCTGCCGGTGAACCGCCCGCACGCGACCGAGGCGCGCACCCACGGGCGCGACGGCGCGCTCTACGACGGCCGCCACGGCGGGGCCAGGAACTACGAGCCGAACAGCTTCGGCGGCCCGGCGCAGACCGGCCGTCCCCTGTGGTCGGCCACCGCGGTCGCCGGGTACGCCGGCAACCACGAGGCGCCTTCGCACGCCGAGGACGACGACTTCGTGCAGGCCGGCAACCTCTACCGGCTGATGTCGGAGGAGGAGAAGGAGCGCCTGGTCGCCAACCTCTCCGGATTCATCGCCAAGGTGTCGCGCGACGACATCGCCGAGCGCGCGATCGGCAACTTCCGCCGTGCCGACGAGGAGTTCGGCAAGCGGCTGGAGGCCGCCGTCCAAGCCCTGCGCGGCTGACGGGCGTCCGTCCCACAGACCCGGAGGGGACCGGGTGCGTCCAGGCACCCGGTCCCCTCCGATCCATGTCCGGGCCGTCAGCCGGCCAGGGCGCGCGCAGGCTGCCAGCAGCGCACGATGTCGCGTACGGAGACCATGCCGACCGGGTTGCGGTCGTCCAGCACCACCAGGTGCCGGAAGCCGCCGCGTACCATCGCGGCGGCCGCCTCTTCGAGGGTCCACTGGGGCGCGGCGAAGACCACGTCGGTGGTGGTGTGGGCGGCGGCGAGTTCGAGGTCGGGGTCGAGCCCCGCACCGATGGCGTTGAGGATGTCGCGCTCGGTCAGGATGCCGAGACCGCAGGTGTCGGGATCGAGTACCACCGCCGCGCCCACCCGTCGGGCGGACATCAGCCGGGCGGCCTGGCGGAGGGTGTGGGCGGGACCGACCGTGAGAACGACCGTGCTCATGGCGTCGCGTACGAGCATGGGATACCCCTCGGGCTGCGTCGTGGCCGTCTTGAGAACCGTTTCACAAATGCACAAGCTCACGCATTCTCATGTTCACATGCGCCGCGGTCCGCAGCAAGGGGCGCGCGGAGGGTGATCGGTAGTGTGAGGGGTCGGTCGATTACGGGCGGTTCAGGAAGTCGAGCATGTCCTCGTGCAGCAGCCCGTTGGACGCCGCCGCGTTCCCGCCGTACGGTCCCGCGGTCCCGTCCAGGCTGGTGAAGCGCCCTCCGGCCTCGCGCACGATCACCTCGTTCGCCGCCATGTCCCACAGGCTCAGTTCGGGCTCGGCGCAGATGTCCACGGCGCCCTCGGCGACCATCATGTAGGGCCAGAAGTCACCGTAGGCGCGCGTCCGCCAGCAGGACCGGGTCAGGTCGAGGAAGCCGTCCAGGCGGCCCTGCTCCTCCCAGCCGCTCAGCGAGGAGTACGCGAAGGAGGCGTCCGCCAGCCGGCTGACCTGCGACACCCGCAGCCGCGTGGCCGAGGACAGGCTGCGCCCGGTGTACGCCCCGCCACCCTTCACCGCCCACCAGCGGCGCCCCAGGGCGGGCGCGGACACCATGCCGACCACGCCCTCGTCGCCCCGCTCCCCCCGCACCATGAGCGCGATCAGGGTGGCCCACACGGGCACCCCGCGGACGTAGTTCTTGGTGCCGTCGATCGGGTCGACGATCCAGCGGCGCGGACCGCTGCCCTCCGTGCCGTACTCCTCGCCGAGCACGGCGTCGCGCGGCCTGGCCCGCCCGAGCTGACTGCGGATCAGTTCCTCGGCGCGCTTGTCCGCCTCGCTGACCGGCGTCATGTCGGGCTTGGTCTCGACCTTGAGGTCCAGGGACTTGAAGCGCTCCATGGTGGCGGCGTCGGCGGCGTCGGCAAGGATGTGCGCCAGGCGCAGATCGTCGTTGAAGTCCGGCATGGAGCGAACAGTATCGATCGCGGCAGGTCGAGGTCACGCAGGG
This sequence comes from Streptomyces sp. PA03-1a, assembly GCF_033792805.1. Classification (NCBI taxonomy): domain Bacteria; kingdom Bacillati; phylum Actinomycetota; class Actinomycetes; order Kitasatosporales; family Streptomycetaceae; genus Streptomyces; species Streptomyces sp. PA03-1a. Next base: position 17,657 of record NZ_JARAVO010000083.1, on the reverse strand, counting down.
TGCGCGGGGAGGGTTGACACGGACCGACGGCCCGTCAATTCTGGCCCACGGCCCCCTGAGGCCGCCCGGTACCGGTGGAGACCGCTTGAGACCCGCTTGAGACCGCTTGGAGGCGATCGTGCCGACAGCGCGTGAATCACTCCTGGACGCGGCGCTGTCCGCACTGGGCGACCGCTCGTGGGCGACGATCAGGATGGTCGACGTCGCGGCCACGGCCGGGGTGTCGCGGCAGACCCTCTACAACGAGTTCGGCACCAAGGAGGGGCTCGCGAGAGCCCTGGCGAGGCGTGAGGCGGAGGCGTTCCTGGCGGGCGTGGAGCGCGCCCTGGACGCCGCCGGGCGGCAGGGCGCCGACGCCGGCGACTGCTTCGCCGCCGCGACCGCCTGGACCTTGCACAGTGCCCGCCGCAGCCCGCTGGTGCGCGCGGTCCTCACCGGCTGCCGCGGGGACCGGGTCCCGGCGGCGGCCGTCGTGCCGGTGCCGGTGCCGCGGCTGCCGGGCCGGCGGCAGCGGGGGGACGACGCCCCGCTCGCCCCGGCCGAACTCCTCGACGGCTTCCGGGCGCGCGCAGCGACCGTACTGGGGCGGCGCTTCCCCAGACTCGACCGGGCCGAGGCCGACTGGGCCTGCGAGGCCGCGGTGCGTGTCACCGTCTCCTACGTCGTCGCGCCCGCGGCCTCCGACGAGGAGGCGTGCCGGCGGGTCGCCCGGCTGGTCCGGGGGCTGCTCCAGCGCGGCTGGTGACGGGCGCGGCCCGGCCCCCGGTGCGGACCGGCCGGGGCGGTCAATGGGTGGAGCCGGAGAGCTGGAGCCCGATGACGCCCAGGACGACCAGGCTGATGGAGATCAGCTTCAGGGTCGAGACGACGTCGCCGAGGAAGGCCATGCCGTAGATCGCGGTCCCGGACGCCCCGATGCCCGTCCACACCGCGTACGCGGCCCCGACGTCCAGCTTCTTCAGGGCGAGCGTGAGCAGGCCGAAGCTGCCGAGCGCGAAGGCGCAGAACGCGATGGTCGGCCACAGACGGGTGAACCCGTGGGAGAGCTTGAGGCAGACCGCGAAGCCGGTTTCGAGGAGTCCAGCGACCACCACGAGGAGCCAGGCCATCGAACGCCCTCCCGTTTCCGTCTGTCGATGAGCGATCATCACACAGCATGCCCGGAAATGGGGTCTCAGTCCCCTTCCTTGCGCTCACGCGTCGCGAGCAGCCGCCGCAGCGAGAACAACCGGGCGGGTTCCGCGTGCCCGTCGGCGACCCAGGCGTCCAGCGCGCAGTCGGGTTCGTCGTGGCTGCAGGCCCGCGGACAGTCCTCCGTGCCCGGCTCCAGGTCGGGGAAGGCGTGGATGACCCGGGACGGATCGACGTGGTGGAGGCCGAAGGAGCGCACCCCCGGGGTGTCGATGACCCAGCCCTCCGCGCCGCTGAGCGGCAGCGCGAGCGCCGAGGTGGTGGTGTGCCTGCCCCGTCCGGTGACCGCGTTGACGAGGCCGGTCGCGCGCTGACGCTCCACCAGGGCGTTGACCAGGGTGGTCTTCCCGACGCCGCTGTGGCCGACGAAGGCGGTGATCCGGCCCTTGAGGTGCTCGCGGACGGCCGCCGTCGCGTCGGCGTCGAAGTGCTCGTGGCTGGTGACGACGTAGGGGACGCCCAGGGGCGCGTACGTCTCCAGCAGCGTTTCCGCCGAGGCGAGATCGGACTTGGTGAGCACCAGCAGCGGCTCGAGCCCGGCGTCGTACGCCGCCACCAGGCAGCGGTCGATGAGCCGGGGGCGCGGCTCGGGGTCGGCGAGGGCGGTGACGATGGCGAGCCGGTCGGCGTTGGCGACGACGACCCGCTCGTACGGATCGGTGTCGTCGGCGGTGCGGCGCAGCACCGAGCTGCGCTCCTCGACGCGCACGATGCGCGCCAGCGTGTCCTTCTCGCCGGACAGGTCGCCGACGATGCCGACCCGGTCGCCGACCGCGATGCCCTTGCGACCCAGTTCGCGGGCCTTCATCGCGGTGACCGTGCGGTCCTCGACGAGGCAGGTGATGCGGCCGCGGTCGATGGTGAGGACGAAGCCCTCCTCGGCGTCCTCGTGCTTGGGCCGGATGCTGGTGCGGGGGCGGTTGCCCTTGCGGTTCGGGCGGACCCGGACGTCGTCCTCGTCGGTGTGCTTGCCGTAGCGCCGCATGGTTCAGGCCCGCACGGGGGACGCGGAGGCCGCCGGTGCCGTGCCCAGCATGGCCGTCCACATCTCGGGGAAGTCGGGGAGGGTCTTGCCGGTGGTCGCGACGTTCTCGACCCGGACGCCGTCCACGGCGAGGCCCAGGACGGCGCCCGCGGTGGCCAGCCGGTGGTCCTCGTAGGTGTGGAAGACGCCGCCGCGCAGCGGCCGCGGCCGGATGCGCAGTCCGTCCTCGGTCTCGGTGACGTCGCCGCCGAGCTCGTTGATCTCCTTGCTCAGCGCGGCCAGCCGGTCGGTCTCGTGCAGACGCAGGTGCCCCACGCCACGCAGCACGGACTCGGAGTCGGCGAGCGCGGCGACCGCCGCGATGCCGGGCGTGAGTTCGCCGACGTCCGACAGGTCGGCGTCGATGCCGTGGATCCGGCCGGATCCGGTGAAGACCAGGCCCGTGTCCGTCAGCTCGCACGAACCGCCCATCCGGGTGAACAGCTCGCGCAGCGCGTCACCGGGCTGGGTGGTGCGCCGCGGCCAGTCGGGGATGACCACACGGCCGCCGGTGACCAGCGCGGCGGCGAGGAAGGGCTGGGCGTTGGAGAGGTCCGGCTCGACGGTGAGGTCGACGCCGAGCAGCGCGCCGGCGTCGACCCGCCACACGTCGGGCTCGCCGCCGTTCTCCGGGGTGTCGACCTTGGCCCCGGCGTGCCGCAGCATCTCCACGGTCATCTTGATGTGCGGCAGCGACGGCAGCGTCGGGCCGGTGTGCCGCACCTCGACACCCTGGTTGAAGCGGGGGCCGGACAGCAGCAGGGCACTGACGAACTGGGAGGACGAGGACGCGTCGACCGACACCGGGCCGCCGTCCAGCGCCCCGCCGCCGTGCACGGTCAGCGGCAGCGCGCCGCGGCCCTCGTCGTCGATGCGGGCGCCCAGGGTGCGCAGCGCGTCGATGACCCCGTTCAGCGGGCGCTCGTGGCTGCGCGGGTCGCCGTCGAAGTGCACCGGGCCGTCGGCGAGCGCGGCGACCGGCGGCAGGAACCGCATCACGGTGCCGGCGTTGCCGACGTCGACGGAGGCCGGACCGTGCAGCCCCGCCGGGATGACCCGCCAGGCCTCGCCGCCGTAGGGATTGACCACCTCGTCGATCTGGACGCCCATGGTGCGCAGCGCGTCGGCCATCAGCACGGTGTCGCGGCTGCGCAGCGGGCGGCGCAGCCAGCCCGGCTCGGAGGCGAGCGCAGCGAGCACCAGGGCGCGGTTGGTGACCGACTTGGATCCGGGCACGGTGACCGTCGCCTGGACGGGGGCGGACGCGAGCGGCGCGGGCCACAGGGCGGTGTGCGCGGGGTTACCGGTCATGACCCCCAGCGTAGTGGCTCAAGGAGAAGGCGAATCGCTCACAAAGCGGACGAAACCTGAAGGAAACAGATACCCGCTCGCAAGGCCTACAGACCCACCAGCCAGCGGCCGCCGCCGAACAGCGACAGCAGCGCCACCGCGTAGAACAACAGCATCCACAGTGCCGCCGGGGTGTGCGTCAGCCGGGCCAGCTGGTCCGCGTCCGATCCGGGCGCCGCACCACCGCGCCGCTTGCGCTGGAGCTCCAGGACCGGCCGTACGCCCCCGAACAGCAGGAACCACACCACCAGGTAGGCGAAGGCCGCCTGGACCCCGGGCTCGGTCAGCCAGGACACCAGCAGGAAGAGGCCGCCGGTCACGAAGACGGTCAGCACCCCGTACGCGTTCCTGATCATCACCAGCATCACCAGCAGCAGGGCCGTCGCCCCCCACAGCAGTGCCGTGATGTGCCCCGCCGCGAGCAGCAGGGCCCCGCCGAGGCCCAGCAGGGACGGCGCGGTGTAGCCGGCCGCCGCGGTGAGGATCATGCCGAGGCCGTACGGCTTGCCGCGGGAGACGGTCAGGCCCGAGGTGTCCGAGTGCAGCCGGATGCCCTGCAGACGGCGTCCGGACAGCAGGGCGACCAGGCCGTGGCCGCCTTCGTGGGCGATCGTGATCGCGTTGCGGGACAGCCGCCACAGGACGTGCGGCAGCACCGCGGCGAGGGCGACGGCCGCCGTGGCGCCGACCAGCCAGGGGGAGGGCGCGGGCTGGGTGCCGAAGATGGAGTCGAAGAGCTGCACGGTTCCGCACCATACGACGGCCTGCTGTGTCCGCGCCGTGGCAATCTGGCACTCATGTGCGGTCGATATGCAGCGAGCCGGGGGCCCGAGGATCTCGTCGGGCTCTTCGACGTGCGGAAATGGGATCCCACCGAGGCTCTGGACCCCAATTGGAACGTCGCGCCGACCGACAGCACCTACGCGGTGCTGGAGCGGCCCGACAAGGAGACCGGCGAGATCGTGCGCCAGCTGCGCACCCTGCGCTGGGGGCTGGTGCCGAGCTGGGCCAGGACGCCCGACGTCGGCGTGAAGATGATCAACGCCCGTGCCGAGACCGTGCACGAGAAGTCCTCCTATCGGCGCCCCTTCGCCTCACGCCGCTGCCTGCTGCCCGCCGACGGCTACTTCGAGTGGGTCACCGGCAAGGACGAGCGGCAGCTGGAGGAGGAGGGGAGGAAGAAGCGGTCCCGCAAGCAGCCGTACTTCGTCACCCCCGTCGACGGCTCCGTCTTCGCGATGGCCGGGCTGTACGAGTTCTGGCGCGACCGCACCCTGCCCGACGAGCACCCGCGCGCCTGGTGGGTCACCTGCACCGTCATCACCACCGAGGCCGAGACCAAGCCCTTCGCCGACGCCGACGAGCGCCCCGGCGGCCCGCGCTCCCTGGCCGAGATCCACCCGCGCATGCCGCTGTGGATCACCCCGGAGCACTGGGACGACTGGCTCGACCCCGCGCGCACCGACGTCGCGGACCTGCGCGGCCTGCTCGTGCCGCCGCGGCCCGGCCTGCTGCGCGCGTACCCCGTGCGCACCGAGGTGAGCAACGTCCGCAACAACGGGCCGGAGCTGGTCGAGCCGATCGAGGCGCCCGAGGAGGCGACGCTGTTCTGACCGCCCGCGGTGCCAGACTGGCCGCTGTGAGCGAGATCATGGAGACCGTGCCGACGCCCGTGGGGGACGCCCGCGTCACCTGGCACGGGGCCCGCCGGCCGCGCGCCGTCGTGGCGCTGGGCCACGGTGCGGGAGGCGGCGTCGAGGCCCGTGACCTGCAGGCCCTGGCCGCTGCCCTGCCGCCGCGCGGCTGGACGGTCGCGCTGGTGGCGCAGCCATGGCGGGTGGCCGGCAAGAAGGTGGCGCCCGCACCGAAGACCCTGGACACCGCGTGGACGGCGCTGTGGCCCGCACTGGCCCGGCCCGGCCTGCCGGTCGTCGCCGGCGGCCGCAGCGCGGGGGCCCGCGTCGCCTGCCGTACGGCGGTGGAACTGGGCGCGGTCGCGGTGCTGGCGCTGTCCTTCCCGCTGCACCCCCCGGGCAGGCCGGAGAAGTCCCGGGCCGGCGAGCTGACGGGCGCCGGGGTGCCGGTCCTGGCCCTGCAGGGCGGGCGCGACCCCTTCGGCCGCCCCGACGAGTTCCCGGAGGGGCACGAGCCGGTCGAGGTGCCGTACGGCGACCACGGGTTCGCCGTGCCGAAGTCCGCCGACCTCACCCAAGAGGCAGCACTCAGCGTCATCACGGACGCGGTGCTGGGCTGGCTGGAGGAACTGCCCCCGCTTCGGGAATGAGCGGTGCGCGACCCGTGTTGTGCGAGGCGTCCACGCGAAAGAACGTACGCACAGTGAGGAAGGCAGCCGGATGGTCAGAGCCGAGTGCCGCGCCCGTGCCGAGGCGCCCTACCTGTCGTGGCCGGAGTGGCCGGCGATGGGCGGGGCGGACAGGAACAGCGCGCCGATCCCGCCCGGGATATCCTCCGATGGCGTGGGGTCCGCTTACGGCCCCGTGACCGTCGTGGAGGAGGTGGGTCCGGTCAGCGGCAACGACGACAGCCCGTCCGAGGTGCCTGAGGTGCAGGTGGCTCCGGAGTCCGACGTCGAGCGCAGCGCGCGCTTCGAGCGGGACGCCCTGGAGTACCTGGACCAGATGTACTCGGCGGCGCTGCGCATGACCCGCAACCCGGCCGATGCCGAGGACCTGGTGCAGGAGACGTACGCGAAGGCGTACGCGTCGTTCCACCAGTTCCGTGAGGGCACCAACCTGAAGGCGTGGCTGTACCGCATCCTCACCAACAGCTTCATCAACTCCTACCGCAAGAAGCAGCGCGAGCCCCAGCGCAGCGGTACGGAGGAGATCGAGGACTGGCAGCTGGCCCGCGCCGAGTCGCACATGTCGACGGGTCTGCGCTCCGCCGAGTCCCAGGCCCTGGACCACCTTCCCGACTCGGACGTGAAGCAGGCGCTGCAGGCGATCCCGGAGGAATTCCGGATCGCGGTCTATCTCGCGGACGTCGAGGGCTTTGCCTACAAGGAGATCGCCGACATCATGGGAACCCCCATCGGTACGGTGATGTCCCGTCTGCACCGGGGGCGGCGGCAGCTGCGTTCGTTGCTGGAGGACTACGCGCGGGAGCGCGGGCTCGTCCCGGCGGGCGCGGGAGATGAGAAGGGCTCGGGCACATGAGCTGCGGCAACCCGCATGAGACGGACTGCTCCGAGGTACTCGAACACCTTTACGAGTACCTGGACAACGAGATGTCCGACGACGCCTGCGCCAAGTTCAAGCAGCACTTCGACGAGTGCCACCCTTGCTTGGAGAAGTACGGCCTCGAGCAGGCCGTCAAGAAGCTGGTCAAGCGCTGCTGCGGGCACGACGACGTGCCCACGGACCTGCGGTCCAAGGTGCTCACGCGGATCGAGCTGATCCGCGCGGGCGAGGTGGCGCCGGTGCCGGAGCCCGCGGACGGCGGCAGCACGCCGACCGGTTTCCCGGCCGGCTGACGCAGCCCGTACAGGCAAGCCACCCGGGATCACCCGAAGGCGGGAATCGCGGCCGCTCGCCCACCGCGCGACGGCCGTGCCCCTAGCCTCTGTGGGGTGCGTGCGAAGCGGACGGTCGGGATGCTCCCCGCGGCGGCGCGGGTGTACATCCCGCTCGTCGTGGTGTCGGCGTGCGGCGCCCTCGTCACCGGCCCCCACGAGGGCACTCCCTGGGCGACCGCGGCCGTGCTGGCGGTGGTCTACGCGGCAGGGGAACGGACGGGGGCGTCCCTGCCCCCGGTGCTCTTCGCGGCCGCGCTCCTGCTTCCCCCGGGCGCGGCCGCACTCGTCGCCGTGCCCGGTGGCCTCCTCGCGCCGGTCCGGGGCGAGCCGGGCCCGGTGCGCCGGGTCTGGCACGCCGCGCAGCTCGCCCTGGCCACCGCCGCCGCAGCCCAGGTCCGGGACGCCTTCGGGGAAGGCGACTTCGCGCGGTTGCCGGGACTGCTGGTGCCCGCACTGGCGGCCGTCCTCGCCTTCTGCCTCTACTCCGCCGCCCTCACCGCCGGCGTGCTGATCACCGCCGAGCGCACCGCCCCGGCCGTGGCCCTTCGGGAGGCCCTGCTCGAACCGCTCGCCCCACACCTCACCTACGGCCTGGTGGGGCTCATGGCCGCGGTGCTCTGGCAGGGCCCGTACGGGGCCGTGGCCGCGGTCCTCGCCCTGCTGCCGACGCACATCGCCCGCTGGGTCGTCGGGCAGGCGCGCCGCGAGCGGGCCGCGCACCAGGCGACGGTGCGGGCGCTGGTGCAGGCCGTGGAGATCAAGGACCGCTACACCCGGGGCCACAGCGAGCGCGTCGGCCGGGCGTCGGCACTGATCGCCCGCGAGATCGGACTGCCGCCCGAGCGGGTGGAGGCCCTGCGGCTGGCCGGCATCCTGCACGACATCGGCAAGCTGGGGGTGCCCACCCGGGTGCTGCGCAAGGACAGCCCGCTCACCCCCGAGGAGCGGCGGATCATCGAGCTGCACCCCGGCTACGGCCACGAGATGGTGCGCGGCATCGCCTTCCTCGACGACGCCCGCACCGCGATCCTCCACCACCACGAACGCCTCGACGGATCGGGCTACCCGTACGGCCTGGCCGGCGAGGCCATCCCGTCCTCGGCGCGGCTGGTGGCCGTGGCGGACGCCTTCGACGCGATGACCTCCACGCGGGCCTACCAGGCCACCCGCGGAGTCGACGACGCGCTGGGGGAGTTGCGCCGCTGCGCCGGCAGCCACTTCGACCCCCTCATGGTGCAGGCCCTGATCCGCGCCGTCCGGCGGGACGGCTGGAACCCGGCGGTCACCGCCGACGAGCCGGAACCCTTCGCCCCCGCGCAGACCCGGCGCCACGCCCGCCGCGAGGCCCCGCCCGGCCGTACCTTCGAGCCGCGCCCGTGAGCGCCTCCGGACGCCGCGGAGGCGGCGACCACCGGCGCCGGCGCAGACGCACGCCGTTGGTCGTGCTCGCCGTCCACGGGGTGGCGCTCGCCGTGGGCGGCGCCGCCCTGGTCTGGACGGCGTCGCACGGCGTCGCCGATCCCGCGGCGGCCGCCGCGTTCGGGGCGCTGGTCGTCGTCGGCGAGGCCTTCCGGATCCCGGAGCCAGAGGGACGGGAGGCCGCCCCCGTCGCCTTCGCCGGGGCCCTGGCGTACGCGCTGCTCGCGGCCGAGGCGGTGGCGGTGGTGGTGGCGGTCTCCGCCGCCGCGGTGATCGCCGGGCAGTTGAGGGGCGCGCCACGGGACGCGGCGGTGCGGCGCGTGCTGACGGTGGCGTTCGCCGCGGCGACCGGGCAGCCGCTCTACGGCGGCAGCGGCGGCCATCCGGGCTACGCCGTCCTCCTGCTGGCCAGCACGATCCTGTGCGACGCCGTGCTGGCGGCCGTGCTGGGCGCCGCCCGCACCGGGCATCCCTTCGCCTCCGTCCTCCGCGACGAACTGGCCGTCCTGCCGGGCGTCGGCTCCGCCGTGTGCGCCGGCGGGGTCGTGCTGGCGCAGGCCGAGCAGGCGGCCGGGCTGTGGGCGCTGCCCGTGTGCGGGGTGCCGCTGCTGCTGACGCAGACGGCCTTCCGGCGGCACGCGGCGATCCGGGCCACCCATCGGGAGACCATCGCCTCACTGGCCAGGGCCACCGAGGTCGCCGGCTACACCCCGGTGGGGCACGCCCGCCGGGTCAGCGAGCTCAGCCACGCCATGGGGCGGGAACTCGGCCTGGGCGGACGGTCGCTGGCGGCCCTGGAGCACGCCGCGCTGATGCACGACATCGGCCAGCTCTCCCTCGTCGACCCCGTGCCCGGCGGTGCCACCTCGTCCCTCGATCAGGTGGAACGCCGCCGCATCGCCCTGCTCGGCGCGGAGGTCGTACGCCGGACGGGTGCCCCCGAGGAAGTCGCGCGGATCGTGGAGGGACAGGCCGATCCGTACCGGGAGCAACCGCTCGCGGGACGCATCGTGCGTACGGCCAACGCCTACGAGGACCTGGCCGGAGGCGGCACCGCCGTGGGCCGGGGGCTGCAGGCGCTGGAGCGGTTACGCCTCGATACCGCGCACGAATACGACCCTCGCGTGGTCGAGGCGCTGACCAGGGTCGTTGCCCGGGCCGGGCAGTGAACCCACCGGTAATGAGCGGGCGCACCAAGGGGCATGGTTGGATGCCCGCAGGGGCGCAGAGCGCTCAAGAGGCGCACCATGGCGGCGATGCTGCCAAACCGACGCGCCCGGCCGTGTGTGACAGGCCCTGCCGATGGCAAGGAGGACTGATGAGCACCGCTGAGCACGGGACGTGGGGGGACGGACGGGGCACCGTGGGGCACCAGCGAAAGCGAACGGCAGGCGGGACACCTTGAGGATCTTCGGCAGGGCACGGCACCGGCCCTCCGCCACGTGGCGGCAGGCGACCGACCGGGCGTTCACGTTGATCAGCGACGGACGGTACGAGGACGCCGGTGCGCTGCTGATCCGTGCGGCCGACCTGGAGCCCTGGCGTTCGGAGTCCTGGTACAACCTCGCGCTGCTGCACAAGTTCCGGCACGACTGGGAGCAGGCCCGCACCACCGGTCTGCGGGCCGTCGCCCTGCTGGACCGCGCGCCCGGCGCCCCCGACTGGTGGAACGTCGGCATCGCCGCCACCGCCCTGCAGGACTGGCCGCTCGCCCGCCGCGCCTGGCAGGCGTACGGGCTGCGGCCCGACGCGTCAGGGACCGGCCCCGTCGAGATGGAGCTGGGCAGCTCGGCGGTGCGGCTCTCCCCGGAGGGCGAGGCCGAGGTGGTCTGGGGCCGCCGGATCGACCCGGCCCGCATCGAGGTGCTGAGCATCCCGCTGCCGTCCTCCGGCCGCCGCTGGGGCGAGGTCGTGCTCCACGACGGCGTCCCGCACGGCGAGCGGCGCACCGCCGGCGGCGCCACGTACCCCGTCTTCGACGAGATCGAGCTGTGGGCGCCCTCGCCGGTGCCAACCTGGCTCGTCCTGCTGGAGGCGGCGACCGAGTCGGACCGCGACGCCCTGGAGCAGCTCGCCGCCGACGCCGGGTACGCGGCCGAGGACTGGTCGTCCTCCGTACGGCTGCTCTGCCGCACCTGCTCCGAGAGCCGCATGCCGACCGACGACGGCTCCGACGCCTCCCGCGACCCGCACGACCAGGGCGAACCGGGCCACCCGGGCCACCTCAGCCACCGCACCCCCGGCGCCCTGTGGGCCCCCGAGCGCGAGTGCGGCATCGCCGCCCCGGTCGGCCTGGTGCGCGGGCTGCTGGACAGCTGGGTCGCCGACAGTCCGGACACCCGGGACTGGCGTGATCTCGAAGAGGTCTGCTGACACCGTCGCGGGCACGTACCCTTGATGGGCTATTGAGCTTTGGAGAAGCCCCAGGAAGGCGTACGACGGACCATGTCGCAGCAGGAGACCGAGCAGACCGCATTCACCGACGACGTGACGGACGCGGAGGAGCGTGAGGCCGCCCACCGCGAGCGCGGCACCGTCCGCCCCATCACGGTCGTCGGCAACCCGGTGCTGCACCAGCCGTGCAAGACGGTGACGTCCTTCGACGACGAGCTGGCCACGCTGATCGACGACATGTTCGCCAGCCAGCGCGCCGCCGAGGGTGTCGGCCTCGCCGCCAACCAGATCGGCGTGCCCCTGCGGGTCTTCGTGTACGACTGCCCGGACGACGACGGCGTCCGCCACGTCGGCCACGTGGTCAACCCCGTCGTCGACGACCTCCCCGCCGAGCGCCGCGTCCTGGACGACGGCAACGAGGGCTGCCTGTCCGTGCCGGGCGCCTACGCCGAACTGCCGCGCCCCGACTACGCGGTCTGCCGCGGCCAGGACCTGCACGGCAACGACGTCGTCATCGAGGGCAAGGGCTTCTTCGCGCGCTGCCTGCAGCACGAGACCGACCACCTCAACGGGTACCTCTACATCGACCGGCTCTCCAAGCGGGACCGCAAGGACGCGCTGAAGCAGATGGCGGAGCTGACGCCGAAGTACGAGACCGTCCCGAACGACTGATCGGTTCCTGCCGTTAACCTGTTCGTCCCCGGCATGATCGCGCCGGGGACGAGCAGGGGAGGGACATGCGACACAGAGCGCTGACGGCCGCGGCGGCGGGTGCTGCGGCGATGGTGGTCCTGACGGCGCCGGCCGCGCACGCCGAGGGGCGGGGGGACATCCGGGTCATCAAGACCGTGGTGGACCACGGCACCAATGTGATCGTCGGGACGAAGAAGACCGTCGAGTTCCCGGTCGCCATGACGATCAGGGACAACTCGGGGATCAAGAAGGTCTCGCACGTGAGCGCCTTCAACACGAAGAACGGGTTCGGACCCGTCGACTGGACCGGCACCCGCTGCGAGAAGAAGAGCGCCACCACGTCGGTGTGCACGGCCACGATGACGATCCACCCGGAGTGGATCCGGCCGTACGGCGAAGGCGGGATCGAGGGCTGGAACGCCAACCAGGTCGCGGGCGTCTGGCAGGTCAACGCCACGGTGAACGCGAACGACCGTGACTACTGGATCAGCGACAACATCGCCCGGTTCAAGGTGAAGCGCGCCTCGGTGCTCACCACCGACGCGGGCCCGGAGCCGGTCGCCAAGGGCGGCAAGCTCACCGTCAAGGGCAAGCTCACGCGGGCGAGCTGGCAGAGCCTGAAGTACTGGGGCTACGCGGGGCAGCCCGTGAAGCTGCAGTTCAAGAAGGCGGGCTCCACGAAGTGGAGCACCGTCAAGACGGCGACCACGAGCAGCAACGGCTCGCTGAGCACCAAGGTGACCGCCACCGCGGCGGGCAGCTGGCGCTGGTTCTTCCCGGGCACGACCACGACGGCCCAGGTGACCTCGGCCGCCGACGCGGTCGCCCTGAAGTGACGGCGAGGGGGCCCGGCCGGCCGGGCCCCCTCGTTCGTGCATCCCGCGGCACGGATCAGAAATCGTCGTCGAAGGAGACCGAGCCCTCGACCGCCACCTGGTAGGCGGAGGCGCGGCGCTCGAAGAAGTTGGTCAGCTCCTGGACGTTCTGCAGCTCCATGAAGGAGAACGGGTTCTCCGAGCCGTAGCGGGCCGGCAGGCCGAGGCGGACCAGTCGCTGGTCGGCGACGCACTGCAGGTACGCGCGCATGGAGTCGGTGTTCATGCCGGGCAGGCCGTCGCCGCACAGGTCGCGGGCGAACTGGAGCTCCGCCTCGACGGCCTCCTCCAGCATCGCGGTGACCTGCTTGCCCATCTCCTCGTCGAAGAGCTCGGGCTCCTCCGCGCGGACGGTGTCGACGACGTGGAAGGCGAAGTCCATGTGCATCGACTCGTCGCGGAACACCCAGTTGGTGCCGGTGGCGAGCCCGTGCAGCAGGCCGCGCGAGCGGAACCAGTAGACGTACGCGAAGGCGCCGTAGAAGAACAGGCCCTCGATGCAGGCCGCGAAGCAGATCAGGTTGAGGAGGAAGCGGCGGCGGTCCTCCTTGGTCTCCAGGCGGTCGATGGACTCCACCGAGTCCATCCAGCGGAAGCAGAACTGCGCCTTCTCGCGGATGGAGGGGATGTTCTCCACGGCCGCGAACGCGGCCGTGCGCTCCTCGGGATCGGGCAGGTAGGTGTCGAGCAGCGTCAGGTAGAACTGGACGTGCACGGCCTCCTCGAAGAGCTGCCGCGACAGGTACAGCCGCGCCTCAGGGGAGTTGATGTGCTTGTACAGGGTCAGCACCAGGTTGTTGGCCACGATCGAGTCGCCGGTGGCGAAGAAGGCGACCAGACGGCCGATCATGTGCTGCTCGCCGGGCGAGAGCTTGGCGAGGTCGGCGACGTCGGAGTGGAGGTCGACCTCCTCCACGGTCCAGGTGTTCTTGATCGCGTCGCGGTAGCGCTCGTAGAAGTCCGGGTAGCGCATCGGACGCAGGGTCAGCTCGAAGCCCGGGTCGAGCAGTCTCTTGGTGGGGCTCATCACTGGCAGGCCTCGCAGGACTCGGGGTTCTCAAGGGAGCAGGCGATCGCGTCGGCGTCGGGCGTCGTCTGCTGGAGCGGGATGGGGGCCGCCGCGCGGGCGGACTGGGCGATGCGGGTGGCCGGGCGGGAGCGCAGGTAGTACGTCGTCTTCAGGCCCTGCTTCCAGGCGTACGCGTACATCGAGCTGAGCTTGCCGATGGTGGGCGCGGCCATGAAGAGGTTGAGCGACTGGCTCTGGTCGAGGTACGGCGTACGGGCCGCGGCCATGTCGATCAGGGCGCGCTGCGGGAGCTCCCAGGCGGTGCGGTACAGCTCGCGGACGTCCGCGGGGATCCAGTTGAAGCCCTCGACGGAGCCGTTGGACTCGCGCAGGGCGTCGCGGGTCTGCGCGTCCCAGACGCCGAGCTTCTTCAGGTCGTCCACCAGATAGGAGTTGACCTGCAGGAACTCACCGCTGAGCGTCTCGCGCTTGAAGAGGTTGGAGACCTGCGGCTCGATGCACTCGTACACGCCCGCGATCGAGGCGATCGTGGCGGTCGGGGCGATGGCCAGCAGCAGCGAGTTGCGCATGCCGGTGGCGGCGACGCGGGCGCGCAGCGCCTCCCAGCGCTCGGGCCAGTTCTCCTCGGTGTCGTAGTGGTCCGGGTGGAGCACGCCGCGGGCGGCGCGGGTCTGCGACCAGGCCGGGTGCGGGCCGTGGCGCTCGGCGAGGTCGCAGGAGGCCTCGTACGCGGCGAGCATGATGCGCTCGGCGATCTTCGTGGACAGGGCCTTGGCCTCGGCGGAGTCGAAGGGCAGCCGCAGCTTGAAGAACACGTCCTGCAGGCCCATCGCGCCCAGGCCCACCGGGCGCCAGCGCTCGTTGGAGGAGGCGGCCTCGCGGGTCGGGTAGAAGTTGATGTCCACCACGCGGTCGAGGAACGTCACGGCGGTGCGGACGGTGGCGTCCAGCCGCTCCCAGTCGATGGCTTCCTCCCCGGCGTCGCCGTCTTCGCCCACGAAGGCGCCGAGGTTGACCGAGCCGAGGTTGCAGACCGCGGTCTCGCCGTCGTCGGTGACCTCCAGGATCTCCGTGCAGAGGTTGGAGGAGTGGATCACGCGGCCGGGCTCGGCGGTCTGGTTGGCGGTGCGGTTGGACGCGTCCTTGAAGGTCATCCAGCCGTTGCCGGTCTGCGCGAGGGTGCGCATCATGCGGCCGTACAGCTCGCGCGCGGGGAGGGTCCTGCGGGCCAGGCCCGCGGCCTCGGCCTTGCGGTAGGCGGCGTCGAACTCCTCGCCCCACAGGTCGACCAGCTCGGGCACGTCGGCGGGGGAGAACAGCGACCAGGTGCCGTCGGTGTCGACGCGGCGCATGAACTCGTCCGGGATCCAGTGCGCCAGGTTCAGGTTGTGGGTGCGGCGCGCCTCCTCACCGGTGTTGTCGCGCAGTTCCAGGAACTCCTCGATGTCCGCGTGCCAGGTCTCCAGGTAGACGCAGGCCGCGCCCTTGCGGCGGCCGCCCTGGTTCACGGCGGCGACGGAGGCGTCGAGGGTGCGCAGGAACGGGACGATGCCGTTGGAGTGGCCGTTGGTGCCGCGGATCAGGGAACCGCGGGAGCGGATGCGGGAGTACGACAGGCCGATGCCGCCGGCGTGCTTCGACAGCCGGGCGACCTGGTGGTAGCGGCCGTAGATCGAGTCCAGCTCGTCCAGCGGGGAGTCCAGCAGGTAGCACGAGGACATCTGCGGGTGCCGGGTACCGGAGTTGAAGAGCGTGGGGGAGCTGGGCAGGTAGTCCAGCCGGCTCATCAGGCCGTAGAGCGCGGCGACCTCGTCCACCGAGCGGCCGGTGCGGTCCTCGGCCAGGCCGCAGGCGACGCGGAGCATGAAGTGCTGCGGGGTCTCGATGACCTGGCGGGTGATCGGGTGGCGCAGCAGGTAGCGGCTGTGCAGGGTGCGCAGGCCGAAGTAGCCGAAGCGGTCGTCCGCGCCGTCGGCGAGCGCGCCGTCGACCAGTGCGTCCAGCCGCGCGGCGTGCTCGGCGACGAAGGCGGCGGTGCCGTCGGCGATCAGGCCCTCGCGGTGGCCCACCGCGATGGACGTGGAGAACGACACGGCGCCCTCGCCCGCGGCCTCGTCGGCGACGGCGAGGGTGAGCAGGCGGGCGGCGAGCCGCGAGTACTGCGGGTCCTCCGCGATCAGCCCGGCGGCGGCCTCGGTGGCCAGCCCGCGCAGTTCCGCCTCGTCCGCCGTGGCGCTGCGGCCGCGCAGCGCGGCGGCGGCGACCCGGCCGGGGTCGGTGTCGGGGAGGTCTGCGGTCAGTTCCGTCAGGACGCGCAGCAGACCGGCTCCGGTTGAGGCAGGTTCCGATGCGGTGGCGGGTGCGGCGGGCGCGATGGTCACGTGTGCTCTCTCCCTCGTACGGCGGCGACGCGGAGGAGCGACGGGGCGCACGCAGGGCAGGCCAGGGCATGCCGCGGCGCGTCCGCCGGCCCAACCCGCGAGGCCCGGACACTTCACCGTCCGGACGGCGCGCCGGACGGTGCCGTCGGCAGGTACTCGGACTCGCGGGCACGCCTTCAGGCGCCCGCACACCGTTGCGGGGCAGTCCCGGATTCCCACCGGCTTCCCCTGCGGCGACAGCGGAGTTGAGCATACATCTAGTGGCGCCCGCCCGTGACACCACCAGATGTTGTGTCGGTGCGGTTACACAGTGACGGACTCACCGGTGCCAGTCATGGCCGTCGCGGGAGTCGTGGACGTGCCCGGTCAGGGCGGCGAGGGCCAGGGCCAGGAAGAAGACCAGTGCGGTGACGGTGGCGAGGAAGGTTTCCATGCCTTCGACTGTGCTCCTCGTGCGACCCCGCCGGGAGTGGCAGTACCGACGTGCTACCTCGAAATCCTGCCACGCCCGCGCAGCCCCTCTGCCATCCTGGACGCATGCTGCAGAACGTGGCCGTGGTCCTGCTCGACGGTGTCCATCCCTTCGAACTCGGGGTGGTCTGCGAGGTGTTCGGAATCGACAGGTCGGACGACGGCCTGCCGGCGTACGACTTCGCCGTGGCGTCCGCGGAGGGCCCGACGCTCACGTCGCCCGCCGGGTTCACCATCGGCACCCGGCACGGGCTGGAACGGCTGGAGGAGGCCGACCTGGTCGCGGTGCCCGCCGGGGACTCCTACGTGCGCCGGGAGTACCCGCCGGAGCTGCTGGAGGCGCTGAACCGCGCCGTCGGGCGCGGGGCGCGGGTGCTCAGCGTCTGCTCGGGGGTCTTCGTGCTGGCCGCCGCCGGGCTGCTGGACGGCCGCCGCTGCGCCGCCCACTGGCGGCACGCGGAGGAACTGGCGCGGCGTCACCCCCGGGTGCGGGTCGAGCCCGACGTGCTGTACGTGGACGAGGACCCGGTGATCACCTCGGCCGGCACCGCCGCCGGGATCGACGCCTGCCTGCACCTGGTCCGCAAGGAGCAGGGCAGCGACGTGGCCAACGCCATCGCCCGGCGCATGGTGGTGCCCCCGCACCGCGAGGGCGGCCAGGCGCAGTACGTCGACCGCCCGCTGCCGCGCACGCGTTGCGACACCGTGGGCGAGGTCCTGGCGTGGATGGAGCGCCACCTGGACCGCGAGGTCACCGTCGACGAGCTGGCCGCCCGGGCGCACATGTCGCCGCGCACCTTCGCGCGCCGCTTCCAGCAGGAGACCGGCACGACGCCGTACCGCTGGCTGCTGGGCCAGCGGGTGCTGCTGGCACGGGAGCTGCTGGAGGGCACCGACGAGACGGTGGACGCCGTCGCCGCGCGCGCCGGTTTCGGCAACGCGGCGACCCTGCGGCACCACTTCGCCCGCTGGGTGGGCACCACCCCTCAGGCGTACCGCCGCACCTTCCGCTGCCCGGAGCCGGCCCGTACGGCATGACGACGGGCCGCCGCCCCGTCCCAGGGCGGCGGCCCGCGATCGTGGCCGGAGCGGCGGTCAGTGGCCGGCGCCCACCGGCAGGTCCTTCTGCACGCCGGGGTCGCCGGCGTCGGCGGTGAAGTCGGCCTTGCTGGTCTCGTCCACGCCCTCGGGGGCCTTCAGGGCCCGCAGGACGAAGGTGAGGACGACGGTGACCGCCAGGTTGAGCACGAAGGCGGTCAGGCCGATGTAGCCGATCTGGCCGATGACGGGGATG
>NZ_JARAVO010000082.1:0-36394 GCF_033792805.1 Streptomyces sp. PA03-1a | reverse complement strand
ATGATCCGATCACTACCGGGTTCTCCACCAGACTTTTCCGCGGCCGCGTCAAATTTGTATAAGAGACAGATCAACCGCAGCAACAGCAACCCCCCACCCAGCCCAAGTCCCCCGTCAAACCCAGCTGAGGCACCGCACGGGTCACTGGCTCGCGGAAGCAGTGACGTGAACGCCGTGATGCCCCTCGTATGGCGATGTCCGACGGTCAAGCCCCCACAAGCGGACGTCCCCAGCCCGGGGCGTTCTCGGTCGCGGTGGGCCAGAAGGGGTAATACGCTCACAAAGTGAGGCCGCACCGGAGCCGGGAACCGTCGCACGGAGGCGTTCGCACCGCGCACACCCTGCGTACCGCGTACGCCTTGATCAGCGCACTGGCAATGCTGTGCTGGCTGGTTCTGCCCGCCGCAGTTGCCCGCGCCGACGATCCGATCGTGCTGTCGCGGACCGGCCAGATCACGGACAGGGTGGACGCGCTCGGCGACCGCAAGGGCGCCGTCGGGACGGCACTGAGGAATCTCGACGACGTGCACCGCGTCCAGCTCTACGTCGCCTACGTACGTGACTTCTCCGGCCGCTCAGCCCAGAACTGGGCCGACGCGACCGCCGAGCGCAACGGCCTCGGCCTGAACGACGTACTGCTGGCCGTCGCCACGCACGACCGGCAGTACGCGTACTCCGTGGACCAGGACTCGCAGCTGACCGACGCCCAGTTGCAAGACGTCGCGCAGACCGCGGTCGAACCGGCGCTGCGGCAGAACGACTGGGCGGGGGCGGCCATCGGCGCGGCGGACGGCATGGGCGCGGTCCTCGCAGGCATGCCCGTGCCCACCCCGGCGATCACCCCGGGCGAGGCCGACCCCGGTGGCGCCGGCAGCGACAGGGGCGCGGGTGATCTCGTTCTGCCGGTCGCGGTGATCGCAGCCGCGCTCGCCTTCGCCTGGTACGTGTACGCCCGGCGCAGGAAGCGTTCCGGGCCCCGTACCACCCAGGGCTGGGGGTCCCCCGGCCCGAGCGGAAAGCAGGCCGTCCCCCTGCCCGAACTCGACCAGCGGGCCAGGGAGCTGCTCGTCGAGACGGACGACGCGGTGCGCACCAGCACCGAGGAACTCGGCTTCGCCACCGCCCAGTTCGGCGAAGAGGCGGCCGCGCCCTACAGCGAGGCGCTCGGATATGCGCAGTCGCAGCTCACGGCGGCCTTTCGGCTGCGGCAGCAGCTCGACGACGCGATGCCTGAGGACGACGCGGCCAAGCGCCGCATGCTGGACGAGATCATCGCGCGGTGCACCGAGGCCAATCGCCGGCTCGACGCGGAGGCGGAGGGCTTCGACCGGCTGCGCGCGCTGGAGCAGAACGCGCACCAGGCGCTGGAGCACGCCGAGGCGGAGCTGCGGGACATCACCGGCCGCACCGACACCGCGCAGGCCACGCTCACCGCGCTCGGCACGCGGTACGCACCCACCGCGGTCCAGCCCGTCACGGGCCACGTCGAGCAGGCCAGGGACCGGCTCGTGTTCGCCGGGACCCAGCTCGGCCAGGCCCGCGAGGCCATCGTGGCGGACGCGGGCGGCACGGCCGCGGTGCATCTGCGGGCGGCCGAGGGCGCCATCGACCAGGCGGGCAGGTTCGTGGACGCCGTCGGCCGCCTGGCCAAGGAGCTCGCGGAGGCGGCGGGCAAGCTGCCCGGCGCGCTGACGGAGACCGGGACCGACCTCGCGGAGGCGCGGGGCATGCTCGCCGGCACGCCCGAGGGCATCCCCACAGCCGACCTGCACGGCCGGATCGCCCGCGCCGAATCGGTCGTCGGCGAGGTGCGGACGCGGATCGCCGCGGGACCGTACGACCCGATCGACGTGCTGCGCCGCGTGGAGGAGGCCGACGCGGCCCTCGAGGAGGCCCTCACGGGAGCGCGCGAACACGAGGCCGGCAACCAGAGGGCCCGCTCCCTGCTCGACCAGGCCCTGCTCACCGCCCGCAGCGCCGTGGGCGCCGCTTCGGACTTCATCACGACCCACCGTGCGGCGGTGGGCAGCGAGGCCAGGACGCGTCTCGCCGAGGCGCAGCGGCACCTCGAACTGGCGCTGGACTCCGCAGCCGGGGCGCCCGCCGATCCCGCTGCCGCGCTCGCCGAGGCCCAGCGGGCGGATGCGCTGGCCCGCGCGGCGCAGCAGCAGGCCGAGCAGGAGGTGCGCATGTACGGCAGTCCGTACGGCGGCGCCATGGGCGGCCGCCGCGGGGGCGGCGGCATGGGCGGCGCGGTGCTCGGCGGCATCCTGCTCGGGGAGATCTTCGGCGGTATGGGCCGCGGGGCCGGCGGGGGCATGTTCGGCGGCCGCGGTGGTGGCTTCGGCGGCGGCCCCGGCAGCTTCGGCGGCGGAGGGACGCGCGGGCGGAGGGGCGGTGGCGGCAGGTTCTGAGCCACGGCGTACGCAGACGGCAACCCAAGGAAGGGGTCGGTCCCATGACCAAGCAGACGATCTTCGGCCGCGTCGCACAGCTGGCGAAGGCGAACATCAATGCCCTGCTGGACCAGGCGGAAGACCCGCAGAAGATGCTCGACCAACTGATCCGCGACTACAGCAACAACATCGACGAGGCCAAGCAGGCGGTCGCCACCACCATCGGCAATCTGCGCCTCCTGGAGCAGGACCACCAGGAGGACGTGGAGGCGGGCACCGAGTGGGGCACCAAGGCGCTTGCTGCCAGCCGAAAGGCGGACGAGCTGCGGGCCGCCGGTTCCGGAGCCGAGGCCGACGCGTACGACCGCCTCGCCAAGGTGGCCCTGCAGCGCCAGCTCCAGGCCGGGCGCGAGGCGAAGGACGCCGAGCCGACGATCGCCATGCAGCGGGAGGTCGTCGACAAACTGAAGTCCGGCCTCGCCCAGATGGAGGTCAAGCTGACGGAGCTCCACTCCAAGCGTGACCAGTTGGTGGCCCGCGCCAAGACCGCCCAGGCCCAGAGCCAGATGCTGGACGCCGCCGAGAACATCAACGTGCTCGATCCCACGTCCGAGTTGAGCCGCTTCGAGGAGATAGTCCGCCGCGAAGAGGCAAGGGCACTCGGCCAGCAGGAACTCGCCGACTCCTCACTCGACGCCCAGTTCGAGCGCCTCGACACCATGGGCGACGCGGCAGAGATCGAAGCCCGCCTGGCCGCCCTCAAAGCCCACGCCTGACCGCCTCGCTGACCACCAGCTCCGCCGTGGGCATGCAGCGACCGAGGTTGCCGAGCGGGCGGGCAACAGCGTGGAGGTGCTGCTGAGCCGGCACGCGAAGTGCATCGACGGGCGGCAGGAGGTCGCCAATCGCCGTATCGAGGACCTGCTGCGCGAGTACGAGTGACCGACGGCGGGCTCCTGCCGTACCCAGGTACGCACGATCGCGAACCGCCCGCCGTGCTGCTATGCGCTTCTCCACAGGTGAACGGTGTGGCGTAATTGTTATGTCGGACCTATGGGGCGGTTGTGACGTAGTCTGACTAATGAGGTCAACCATTCCTTGACGTGCTGGTCGGCGAGGTGGAGCCTGGTCGCCTCCCCCCGCATTCCGTTTCACACCCCACAGGTGGTACGCCCATGCGCGCCCTTTCTACGGCAGGCGCGGCGACGGCGGCCCTGGCAGCATCCCTGCTGTTTGCGCCCGCCGCCCTCGCCCACAACGCCCCCGGCGACAACGGCAATGTGAAGATCCACGACGCGAAGACCGGCGAGGAACTGCACAACAACGAGCCGCACGTCTGCACCTTCTACCTCGACGGCTTCCGGTTCGACGGTGCCCAGAAGGCCGACTGGTCCATCGAGCGCTGGTCGCCGACCGACGGTCAGAAGGGCGAGACGGTGAAGTCCGGCTCGCTGACCCTCGACGGCTCCGGCCACGAGCGCACCGAAGACCTCGCGCTCGCGGACGGCCACTACAAGCTCTTCTGGAACTTCGACGGAGAGCACGGCCGCGCCAAGCACAAGGTCTTCTGGGTCGACTGCAAGGACGAGGGCAACGGCGGCGGGACCGAGCCCTCCGGCTCCGCTTCCCCGACCGCCTCCGCTCCGGAAGACGGTGAGCAGCCGAGCGGCTCACCCTCGGGCTCCGCGTCGCCGTCGGCCTCCGGCTCGGCGGGCGGTGAGCAGCCGAACGGCTCGCCCTCCGCGACCGTCGCCCCGTCCGCTTCCGACTCCTCCGGCACGGAGAGCGGCGGGCTCGCCGAGACCGGCGCCCAGGTCGGTGGCATCGCCTTCGCCGCGCTGCTGCTGCTGGGTGCGGGTGCCGTGCTGGTGCTGCGCCGCCGCAAGGGCGCCGCACGGCACTGATCGACCGCACATTGCCGCCACGCGGCGCCGGCCCCGGGAAGGGTCCGGCGCCGCCGTCGTCTCAGGACGCCTTGGACTTCAGGAACTTGAGGCGGTTGCCGAAGGGGCTCTTGGGTGGAACCGACGGTCCTGGCTGCGGCAAACACTCAAGGTCTCTAGCCGAATTCGCCGTCACGCACGCCCAGTCGAAACGCGGCCCACTCCTCTGCGGTGAATCGCAGCGGCGGCAACTCCCTGTTCTGCGAATCGCGGACCGCAACCGCGCCGCCGCCGAGGTCTGCGACCTCCACACACGTCTTGTCCCACCTGTTGCTGTAGCTGCTCGTAACCCACTCCGCATCAGTCAGGTCTATTGCGTACAGCTCAGTCTTGGCTGCGTCCATCATGGGATCTCCTGTTGCAATCGGATGGACGTTCTCCTTTCAGCATCACCCTGATGGTCCTGATGTGCATCTCGCCTGAAGGCGCGGGCCGCACGACCTGCGGCACTAGGTGCCTTCTGCGACCGTCGAGGCCGGCGCGGGCAGTACTTCGACTACCTCGGTGATAGCGGTAGGCGTTGGTCGTGCCGACCCTGAACGCGGCCGCGAGCTGGTTAGAGTCGCCTGCGTGGGACTTTGGCTACTCAACAACCTGGACACGGCCAGCCTCGCGATCCTCATCGTTGGCGGCGTTGTTGTTTTGTCGCTCGCCGCTTGCCTGGTGGCGCGCCGCGTTTTTCCTGAGTTGAGCAATGGCGTGACCAATGATGTGTCGCGCACGGTACTTGAACTGTTCGGGGCCATCTACGGAATCGTCCTTGCTTTCGTCATCGTGACCTTGTGGACCGATCTTGAGCAAGTTCAAGCAGTGGTGACTTCGGAGGCCACAGATCTCGCTGTGATTTCCCGCAACGCCCACGGTTTTCCAGACGATGTGCAGCAGAAATTGGACCGTGCGATCGGGAACTACGTCCACGCTATCGTGGAGGATGCGTGGCCGTTGATGCGCGAGGGAAAGAATAGCCTCAGCGCGACATCAGGCAAGGTTGAGGCGTTGTATACAGCCCTCCAGGACTACGATCCTAAAAACGCATCCGAAGAGGCCTTCTACAGTGCATCGGTGGAGCGGCTGAACGATGTGACCGCACAGCGTAGAACCCGCATCCTGGCCGCAACGCAACATTTGCCCCCGCTCCTGGAGGTCCTCACCTACGGGGGAGCGCTGATCGTCATGCTGATCACCTTGCTTTACGGGGTGGAGAGCCTCAAGGTGCAGCTGCTTTTCGTAGGGTCGATCGCGTTGCTGGTAGGCCTGAGCCTCACCCTCGTCCTCGTACTTGAACACCCCTTCGCCGGCGAAGTGAGCGCGAGCCCGCATCCCTTCATGGAAGGTCAGCTGAGCAAGTACTGGGGCAAGTGACGTGGTGAGGTCCGGCGAGATACGTCGAGCGCATCGACGGTGGCAGGAGGTTGCGAACCGCCGGATCGTGGAGCTGTTGCGCGAGTACGCGTGATGCGGCCGCTCTCTGCCGAGGGCCCCTGGTGTCATGCCTGGGGTCCTCGCTGCTTCCGGCTTGCCCCGTCGGGCGCAGTCCTCACCCCCAATGCGCAACGATGGCTTCGTCGACGCTGAAGACCGCATCACAGTCGGCGCACTGCGCGGTGCCGAAGACGTAGGTCAGCTTGTGAGCGATATCGGGATGACCGTCCGCCATGGCGCGGGCGTACAGCCTTTGCGCCAGCCCCTCCAGGGTTGAGGGGGCCTGCGGCCGTAGCGGCAGCCTTCGTGCCGTGGTCTGATTCATGTACATGCTGTCCGTGGTCGAAAAATACCCGTACTCCCCGAACACGATGAAGTTCTCGGATTCGCAGGTGGGACAGGGAACCTCGTACTCCCCATCATTCAACCCATCGAGTTGTTCGCTCCAGACTTCGACACCTTCGAAGCTGAGGAGGGCCGCCAGCAGGTAGACGTATTCCGAGGGAGCCTCGGCGAGTCCGGGGTCTTGAAGGGCTTCTTGCGTTAGTTCCACGAGGTCGGATATCTCCGAGGCGTGGGTCGCTCGCGGATCTTCGTCGCCGTATGGCTGATCCGTGCTGGCCGTGATGGCGCCGGCCAGGATGAGCGGCATCCGCCGGTCCGCGGCCGACCACTCGCGCGCAAGCCGGGTCAGAGTCGGCAGTGCTGCATAGCTGGCCGAGTAGACAGTGCCCTGATGGCACAGCCGGGACCAGAGATCGTTCCAGCCGGCGTGTTGTGGGTCCGGGGTGACCGTGGCGAGTAGGCCCGGGATGTCTTCTGCGGTGCCGTAGGCGTGGTGGAGCCGAGACCAGTCCGTCATGCGGATGATCCAAGCATCAGCAAGGCCGCAACTCCGCAGCGACCGGGGGAGATCAGGACTCGTCTCCATGTCGAGCGGGACAGCCTGTGCTCGAAAGTCCCCGATGACCTGGGCCGATGGCCCGAGATCCTATCCACGTACTGTCCACAGACCCCGTCCTACGGCCACTTGCGGCGGCACACGGCTGCGCATACGCGAAGACCCCGCATCCAGCGTTCTGGCTGGTGGCGGGGTCTTTTGGCACCTCGTGCGAGGTGCCCCCGGCAGGATTCGAACCTGCGCACACGGCTCCGGAGTGATTGCGCCGATCTCGCCTCACATACCGTCTGAACTGCCCGAATCAATCCGCTGAGGCTGCGGCGACGCACACTGTGTCGGAACTGTGTCGCACTTGCCCGTGGGGTCGGGGACCGGCAGCCCTGCAAAACCCTGGCTGACTGACCTGGATCCGCCCCGACGGGCAGCAGCCCCATCAGTCGGAACCGTGGAACCCACGGCGCGACGGCCTCTGCCCTGCTCGCCGCCAGCCTGACGAGACGGCCCGCCAGAGGGGGCCGACGGACCGCCCCGAAAGAGCGAGGCCGAGATGTGATTGACATCACAGGAGACCCCAAGTCGTATGGAGGCTTTGCCCTCTTTGTTGATCTTGCAATCCGAGGGGTGCCGCCTCAATGATCTACTGAAAAATTTCTTACCCAGGGAGTGGATTTGAAGCGCAACATCGCGGCAATCCTGACAACCTTGACGCTTTCGGTCACAGCATTTCTTGGCCTGGCGGCACCTGCACAGGCCGCAACTGGCCCCAGTTGTAGCGACGCCTATCAGATCGGCAGTACCGGATACATCACTCTTGACGGGATGACGGCTGCTTCCGTCAAGCAGTACTACTCCCCGAGTTGCAACAGGAATTACGGATACGTCTTCGTGTGGCAGCAATTCCGTGATGCTCACCCGTCCTGGTACGTATCCACTGGCGTTCTCGTGACCAGCGAGCAGTACGTCTACGCGGCCGCGGGTGCCGACAATGCGATCGAGATCTGGTCGGGCGCAGCCAGCACCGCCAATAAGTGCACCGAGGGGTACGGATACCTGCGGCTTACCGGCACGAACAACGCAACCGGTCACAGCAGCGAGCGTTGCTGAACATCGTCTCATATTCACCCGGGTAGGCCCGTCATTCGCGTTTTCGAGGGCCCAGCTGCACTGAATCGCTACCAACTGGTCGGGCCCGTGAACAGGGATTTTCTCCGCACCCCTACGCGATAGCAGGTAACGAGAGAGGCTGGGAGCCAGTGAGACTGACTTCCAGCCTCTCCTTCTGCTGTTTGCCCTGGCCGGACCTTGAGTCGACTTGCTGATTGGCCAGTGCCCTCAACGGGATTCGAACCTGCACGCACGGCTCCGGAGGTCGCTCTATGCTCCTACGTTTATGCAGCTCACGGGTTGATGATCGGCCGCTGAAACGCGCCCCGTCCACAGGCAGTCCACGAGGGGTCAAAGAGGCCTTGAAGTAGAGCCGACGTTCGTATCGGGTACGTCCACCCGTGGTGCGAACGGTGAACGGCGCCGGGGTGGAGGCAGCAAGCAGAATCCGTGTCACTCCAGGGCATGAAGATGCCGCCAGAAGGCACGCTTGCGAGGCGGTGAGACCGGGGTCCAGTGGCGCGAGGAGTTCGCGGGTGGCCAGGTGAGGCAGTTCGCCCGAACAGGGGCGCTGAGACGTACACCTGCGAGCGGCCGCTTGAGCCCTGCCCAAGGCCTGAGCGAAGGCGATTGCGGTGAAGTTTCCTGCCATGCGTGGATAGCAGGCCGGGACCTTCAGGCGATAGCGCGGTAACGGCGGCGCAGTAGCGCCAGGACTATAACGGCCGCGAGGGTCATCCACGTTTTTCCGAGGATTTGTCCAGGCAGGTACTCGAGGGAACCGAAGGCAAGGTGGAGGAACAGGAGGCTGTCGACGAGAAGTCCGACGGCGTTCGAGGCGAGTATCGCAATCAGAAGTCCTCGCCGGCGCAGGGGTTCGTAGACGGCGAAGTCCATGGTTTCCGCGACGGCGAAGGCCACCGCTGAGGCAGTGGCGAAGCTGGGGTCGGCGAGGAGGTAGGAGAGGACGGTGCCGATGGCTATGGCGGCGAGGACGGTGCCGCGGCCGGTCGCCTCGCGTGCAAGGTCGCGCAGGACGAGCGCCAGGCCGACGACGTAGACGCCGGCGGGCGCCAGGTAACCGAGGCCGACTGGTACCGCGCCGAAGTGGGTGACGGCCAAGTTGGCGGCCGGGATGGTGGCGATGTAGGTGATGAGCGTGACGATACCGGCAGGAGCGAGGGCCTTCACGATCTACTTTCTGTCTTGGTGGTGGGGTGCTGCGCTCGGCTCCAGCGGCGGACGGGCGGTGGGACGAACGTGCAGTCAGTACAGCGCACGACGCTGACATCCATAAGGCGTCGGTCCACGCTGCAGTGCTGGAGAAGTGCCTGCTGCCGGGTGTGAGTAACGTTCCGCTGGGGTTAGGCGATGTCGCGCTGAGGGACTCGGGTGGGTTTCTGAATGGTGAACGCGCCAGTCATCGTCGCGGGGGACCGCCGCACGGGCCCCCGTGGCGCGTGCATATCCGCCAGCGGACGCCTCCCGCGGGCTCGGACAAAGCTGCCGTGCCCCTTGCTGCCGTAGGCACGGGGAAGGGGGGATGGCATTCCCCTTTCCGGTTCAGGGCGCGTGCGGGGAATCAGTCGGTGTAGGTCAGGCTGGCGATGGCGTCGTGGCTGTGAATACTTTCCAGATTCTTCGCCCGGATCACGTGTTTCAGCCCCTTTTCACGGCATGTAAGGCTTATGTCACGGATGATGTCTTCGACAAAGGCGGGGTGGTCGTAAGCCTGCATGGTGACGACGCGTTCGTCAGGCCGCTTGATGAGGGGGAAGACAGGGGCGGAGCCGACGCTGCGCAGCAGGTCGACGATTTCGTGGATCGCCAGGGGGTAGGGCGCGTCGGCGGTCCCGGTAACCGTAAGGGTGATCTCGCTGCGCTGGTTGTGGGCACCGTAGTCGGAGATGGCCTTGGAGCACGGGCACAAACTGGTGACGTCCGTGGTCACCGTGGTGGCGACGGTGCACGTTTCGGCGGTGATACGGCCGGTGATGGTGACGTCGTGGGTTTGCCATGACTGCTGCTTACTCGCGGGTGCGGTCACGGTCGTGGCGATGGGCAGGGACAGCGTCAGGGACAGGGTCGGGGCATCGAGCAGCGCGAGCCCTCGTTTGAGGACGATGGGCAACTCCTGCGGGGCGAGGGTGGCCACTTCCTCATGCACCATGGCGATCATGCGGCTCATGTGGGTGCCGCGTCGGTCGGCCTGCAGGCCGACGGTGACGCTGATGTCGGCGATGCCAGGTTGGCGCGTGTGACCGTCATCGAACGTGACGGGATAGCGCAAGCCGCTGATCCCTACCTCGTCGATGGCGATGCCGCGGGGATCAGCCTCGTTCTGGATGTCGTGCATGCCGCTACTCGCCTCGGTAGGTGCAACCGGAGGTGCAGGTCTCGCGCACGGTGATCGCCGACAGCGCGGGAAGTTCGGCCATCATCCGGTCCCAGATCCAGCGGGCCAGGTTCTCACTGGTGGGGTTTTCCAGGCCTTCGATGTCATTCAGGTAGTAATGGTCGAGTTGTGCATCAATGGGCTTAAAAGCCTGTTTGATGTCTCCGAAGTCCATCACCCAGCCCGCCTCCGGATCGATGGGTGCCTCCACGTGCACGGTGACCTTGTAGGAGTGGCCGTGCAGGCGGGCGCACTTGTGGCCCTCGGGCACGTGCGGCAGGCGGTGGGCGGCTTCGAAGGTGAACTCGCGGAAGATTTCCATTACTGAATTCCCAGATACTTGTGCGTCTGGAGGGAGAGCGTCCAGCGCGGGTTCTTCATGCAGTACTCGACGGCGGCACGGGTGTGGGCCTCGCGGTCGGCGTCATCCAGCGGCTGCAGGCGGAAGTGGCCAAAGTCGAGGTGTTCGAACTGTGCGGGGTCGCCACCGGCCTGCGGGTAGACCAGTTTGAGCTCGTCGCCGCTGGTGAGGACCAGGGTGGAGCCGATCTTCGGGCTCACACACAGCCAGTCGATACCGCGGGGAGCGGGCCGGGTGCCGTTGGTTTCCACCGCGATCTCGAAGCCGCGGCCGTGCAGGGCCTCGATGGCGGCCTCGTCCAACTGCAGCAGGGGTTCTCCGCCGGTGCACACCACGAACCGGTGCGCAGGGTCGGTGGTGGGCCAGGCGGCCTCGACGGCGTCGGCCAACTCCTCGGCGGTGCGAAAGCGGCCCCCGCCTTCGCCGTCGGTGCCCACGAAATCGGTGTCGCAGAACTGGCAGATCGCGCGGGCGCGATCCTGTTCGCGGCCGGTCCACAGGTTGCAGCGGGAAAACCGGCAAAACACCGCCGGGCGGCCGGCGTGGCTGCCTTCGCCCTGCAGCGTGTAGAAGATTTCCTTGATCAGGTAGGTCATGCTCAGGCGCTCTGATACCGGACGGGGTCGGTGACGCCGACTTCGGCGAAGCCCTTCAGGCGAAGCAGGCAGGTGTCGCACTTGCCGCAGGCCCGGCCCTGCTCGTCGGGGTCGTAGCAGGAAGAGGTCAGGGAGTAGTCCACGCCCAGGCGCAGCCCCTCGCGGACGATGTCGGCCTTGGAGAGTGCGATTAGTGGGGAGTGCAGCTTGATCTTGGAGGTGCCCTCGACGCCGGCCTTGGTCGCCAGGTTGGCCATGGTGGCGAACGCCTCCATGTACTCGGGGCGGCAGTCGGGGTAGCCGCTGTAGTCCACGGCCGTTACCCCAGTGAAGATGTCGCTGGCACCAACGGTCTCGGCAAACGCGAGCGCGAAGGACAAAAAGATCGTGTTGCGGGCCGGCACGTAGGTGATCGGTACTCCCGTCTGATCCATGTCCGCGAGTGACTCGTGCTTGGGCACCTCGATGTCGGCCGTCAGCGCAGAGCCGCCGAAGACTCGCAGATCGATGTCGGCGATGACGTGCCGGGCCACGCCCTGAGCCTGGGCGACCCGCTGGGCCGCTTCCAGTTCGATGGAGTGCCGCTGCCCGTAGCGGAAGCTGAGCGCGTAGGGAGTGAATCCCTGGTCCTTGGCGATGGCCAGCACCGTGGTCGAGTCCAGGCCGCCGCTCAGCAACACGATCGCGGGACGGTCCATGCTGTCACTCCCTTATCTGAGGTCCAGTTGCCTCCGTTGAGGCAGTGGCAGCCTACCGTCTTAACTACCGGCTACAGTAACGACAACAAGATACGAGTTACGGAAGCCAGAGGTCGAACCGCAGTGAACGAGTTGCCCATCGTGGTCACGTGCACGGACCGGAAGACCTCCCCGCCCGAGGCCACTCTGCGGGCCCGCGCCCTGCCCGAGGCGGGCCTGGCGGAGCGGGCTGCGGAATGGGCCCGCCGACTGCAGGCCGTGCCAGGGCCGCGCATCGCACTGGAGGACCTGTATCAGGGCGACCAGTGGCGGCGTGCCCAAGTCCTGACAAAAGCCGCATCTCGGGCCGGTTTTGTGCCCCGGCTTTACGTGGCCTCGGCCGGTCTGGGCCTGCGGCCAGTCTCCAGCCTTGCACCCTCCTATGCGGCGACTTTCCTGCCCCGACACGCAGATTCCGTGGCTTCCTCCAGTGCGCAGGCCACTGACTGGTGGGATCACCTGCAGCGCATGGACGCCAGCTGCCAATTGCCCCAGCTCGCAGCCGCTGCCGGCCGGGCGCTGGTGGTGCTGTCCGAGGCCTACGCAGGGGCCATGCACCGCGACCTTGCCGCGTTGGCAGCCACGGGAGCCGAGGTGGTGCTGGTCGGGGGCGCAGGCGATCTGAACGGCATCGTGCGAGTGCCGGCCAACGCCGCCCTGCGTCAAGCCCTGGGTGGGACCCGCACCAGCTTGAACGTCCGCATGGCGGCCTCCTGGCTCGAGCACTGCACGCCCGGGCACCTCATCACCCCCAGCACACAGCAGCGTTGGGAAGACTGGGTCGCCCAGGTCGCCCGCCCCGAACGCTACGAGCGCCATCCGATGACAGACGAGGCCGTGATCGACTTCATCGAACAGTCGAAGGACAGTCACCCCGGATACTCCCGAACCCGCCTGCTGCGCCTGCTGCGAGACCAGGGAATGGCCTGTGAACAAAAGCGCTTCGCCAACCTGTACACAGCGACGATTGGCCCTCGATGACCTCCCTTGTGCTGAAACGCCGGGCCTTGCGGATCGAGCAGCACCCCACGATCCCCCTGTACGTGTTCACCCTGGCAGCAGAAGAGGTCCACCAGGTCGCCGACGTGGCACGCATCTCGAGGGACGAGGCCGGCAAACTGATCGGCTACCAACGTCCAGAGAAGAAGCAGCACGTAAAGCAGATCCTCGAGTACCTCGACGGCGAGGAGGTACTGTTTCCCAACGGGCTGATCATGGCGCTGCCGTCCAGTGTGCGGTTCAAGTCCAGCCCGGGTCCGGGCAGCAGCGACGGCCTGTGCACCTCGGGCACGCTGGAAATCCCCCTGCCTGACGCCCCCGATGCTCCGCGGCCGGCCTGGATCGTCGACGGCCAGCAGCGCAGCCTCGCCCTGGCCCGCACCCGCAACACCCGCCTGGCCGTGACCATCGCCGGGTTCGTCGCCGAAGACCTGGAAACACAACGCGACCAGTTCCTGCGCGTGAACACGGTCTCCCCGCTGCCCACCAACCTGGTCACCGAACTCCTCCCGGAAGTCGGCACCCTCCTGCCGACCAAGCTCTCCGCCCGGAAACTGCCCTCCGTCCTGGTCGAGGCCCTCAACCACGACAAAGACTCGCCCTTTCGAGGCCTGGTGCGCCGCCCCTCCACCACGGCCGAACAGAAAGCGGACGCCGTCGTCACGGACAACAGCCTCACCACCGCGATTCAGGAATCCCTCAACTCCCCTTCAGGCGCCTTTTTTCCCTACAAAAACCTGTCCAACGGTACGGTCGACACCGCCACCATCCGCCAGATCCTCGTCGTCTACTGGACCGCGGTGCGCGACACCTTCCCCGACGCATGGGGGCTGCCGGCGACCAAGAGTCGGCTGATGCACGGCGTTGGCATCCGCTCCATGGGACGCCTGATGGACCGCGTCATGATGGCCATCGACCCCGCCTCACCCCATGCTGTGGAGTTGGCGCGGACCGAACTTGCCCTGATCGCCCCGCACTGCCGCTGGACCCAGGGACGCTGGCCCGACCTGAACACCCCCTGGAATGAACTCCAGAACAACCCCCGCCACATCAGCACCCTGTCGAACTACCTCCTCCGTATCTATGTGCAGGAAAAGGCAAAAGCCGCGTGAAATTCTATTTCCCTGACAGCCAGGACTTGGTGAGCCCTACCTATGACTTCGTCAACGACGAGTACTCGCCCTACCGAGTCCGTCAGCGCGATGACGTCTACGCCCATCAGGCCGTGACGCCGATCCCGTACGACGGGATCCTCGTCAGCAAGGCGGTTGTCGACGGATCTATGAAGGGCGCAGGAAAATACTCCGCCCCACAACGCGAGCGGCTCTACCGTCTGGGCGTACGGAACTTCTTCCGCCTCCCCGACACCAGCTCCACCATCGGCGACTGTGGTGCCTTCAACTACATCGACGAAGAGCGCCCCCCGTATGAGGTCGAGGAAGTCCTCGACTTCTACGACCGCTGCGGATTCGACGCCGGCATCAGCATCGACCACATCATCTTCGGCTACATCCCCCAAGAATCCGACACGGAACCCGAAGCGGCGTGGGTGGAACGCCAGCAGATCTCTCTCGAACTCGCCGAAAACTTTCTCGCCGCGACCAAAAACCACGGCGCCCGCTTCCAACCCGTCGGTGCTGCCCAGGGTTGGGGACCCGGCAGTTACGCTCACTCCGTCGCTCAACTGCAGCAAATGGGATACCGGCGTATCGCCCTCGGCGGCATGGTCCCCCTCAAGTCCCACGAGATCCTCGCCTGCCTGCGAGCCATCGACGAAGTACGCAACCACGACACCGAACTCCATCTGCTCGGTATCAACCGCGTCGACAGTATGGAGCAGTTCGCCCGCCACGGCGTAACCAGTTTCGACAGCACCTCTGCCTTCCGTCAGGCCTTCATGGATGACCGCAACAACTACCACACCGCCACGGGCGCCTACACCGCTATTAGAGTCCCCCAAGTCGACGGAAACCCTGCCCTCAAACGCCTCATCCTGTCCGGAAGCGTCTCTCAGGCTCAGGCCATCGCCGCAGAACGGGCCTGCCTGCGCGCACTGCGGGAATTTGACCGCGGGGAAGACTCCCTCGAGGGAGTGCTGATCGCGCTTCAGACGTACGAGTCCCTGGTGCTGGGACCGAAAAAGAAGAGCTATCTCGAACTTTATGAGCGCACGCTGAGCGACGCTCCATGGCGAGCCTGCCCCTGCGCACTGTGCGAGAAACACGGCATCGAGATCGCCATATTCCGCGGGAGTGAACGCAACAAGCGCCGCGGATTTCATAATTTGACTGTGCTCGAGGCGAAAATGCGATCGCTCACCTTCGGGTAGTATGCGCCCCTAATTTTTCTACTTTTTTGAACCATTCAGGAGATGCGATGGCTGACCGCTACGAACTCAGGCTCCCTGCACTCGAAGTGCGCCAAGGGGACCGAAAAATCTACTGCTTCGCTGTCGACGGTAAGAAGATCCACAGTTTTGCTGCCGTCTCCCGCGTCCGCCGCGACGACGACAGCGCCCTCCAGGGCTACCAGCGCCCCGAGGTCCTCAGCCACATTCGAGGCATCCGCCGCTACCTCGAGTCCGACAAGGCCATGCTCCCCAACGCCCTGGTCCTGGCCTTCGACGGTTCCGTCCGTTTCGAGGGCGGAGTACGACGCAAGGACGGCGTCGACTATTCAGTCCCCGGCGAGTTGGTAATCCCCGTCGATGAGTCTCTTCCCGACGAGGACAAGCCCGCCCTGATCGTCGACGGTCAGCAGCGCAGCGCTGCGATCCGCGACGCCAACATTGCCGAATTCCCCGTCGCCGCCGTTGGCTTTATCGCCGACGACCAGCAAGACCAGCGCTCCCAGTTCATTCTGGTCAATTCCACCAAGCCGCTGCCCAAGGGCCTCATCCATGAACTCCTGCCCGAAACCAGCGGTCACCTCCCGCCCACCTACGCGCGCAAGCGTCTGCCGGCCCAGTTGATGACCCGCCTCAACACCGACGGCCAGGGCCCCTTCTACGGCCGCATCGCCAGCCCCACCTCACCCGACGGAAACATCAAAGACACGGCCATTCTCCGCATGCTGGAGCACAGCCTCTTCGAGGGCGCCCTCTACCAGTACCGCAACCCCGAAGACGGCTCCGGTGACGTCGACCGCATGCTGCTGCACCTGCGCTCCTTCTGGGCCATTGTCAAGGAGACTTTCAGCGACGCCTGGAAACTCCCGCCTCGCCAGTCCCGCCTCACTCACGGCGCCGGCATCCAGGCCATGGGCTTCGTCATGGACAGCCTCACCGAAGACATGCCCGCCGAGGAGGTCGACTGCGATGCGGTGCGCAACGCGGTCCTGTCTCTTTTGCCGGTCACCGCATGGACCTCGGGCATGTGGCGCTTCCCCGACGGCGAACAGCGCCGCTGGAACGGCCTGCAGAACACCCCCAACGACATCCGCCTGCTCACCGATCTACTGAGCCGCACCGTACGGGGCTGACCCAGCGGCCGTGTGCACCACATCTACGAGGTACTGACTTCGGCTCGTCGGGGTGAACTTCCGCAATGTGCCTGATGGGCCCGGCTTGGTGGCTGTATTCCGTTGTGTGTGAGATATGTGGATGGGGGCGGGCTGACCGCTGCGGGCCGGCAGCGCCGCGAGTCGGTGCGGATGCAGGCGGCTGAGCTGTTCGAGCAGGGCATCAAGCCGTTGGAGGTGGCCCGGCGCCTGCGGGTGAGTGGGAAGTCGGTATACCAGTGCCACCAGTTGTGGCGGGATGGTGGCGTGCAGGCTCTGGTCTCTCGTGGCCCGAGCGGTTCGCGGTGCCGTCTGTCTCCGCGCTGTCTGGAGAAACTGGTCGCGTATCTGGAACAGGGCCCGGCCGCGCACGGCTGGGTGGAGGACCAGGTGTGGACCGCGGCGAGGGTGGCCACTCTGATCGGCCGGAAGTTCCACGTCTCTTACAGCGTCTCGGGTGCGACGAGGCTGATGCACCGCCTCGGCTTCAGCCCGCAGGTCCCCGGACGGCGGGTCGCCGAGCGCGACGAGCAGGCCGTAAGTACGTGGAAGGAGGCGACCTGGGACGAGGTAAAAGAGCCCGGGCGGCCTGCGGGGGCTACATCTGCTTCGAGGACGAGGCAGGCTTCACCCGACGACCGCCCAAAGGACGCACCTGGGGCCGACGCGGACACACCCCGGTCGTGACCGTCAGCGGCCGACGCTCCGGACGCCTGTCGGTGGCCGGACTGATCGCGATGCGGCCCGGCTCCCGCACCAGACTGTGCCACCGCCTGCGCACCCACCCCGCCGGCAAAGGCAAGCGCCGCAGCCTGGGCGAGCGCGACTTCATCGCGTTGATCGACGGCGTCCACCACCTCGTCAAGGCGCCCATCGTGCTGATCTGGGACCGCCTGAACACCCACGTTTCCCACGCCATACGCGAGCTGATCGCCGAACGCGCCTGGCTGACAGTGTTCCTGCTGCCCGCCTACTCACCCGACCTCAACCCCGTCGAGTGGGTATGGGCCCACGTCAAACGCAGCCTGGCCAACCTCGCCGTCACAGCCATTGACCGACTTGAGGCCCTCGTCCGCAACCGGCTCAAGCGCCTGCAATACCGGCCCGACATCCTCGACGGCTTCATAGCCGGCACCGGCCTGACCCTCAACGATCCAGCCTCACCCTGACAAGCCGAAGTCAGTAACGCACCACCGACACCAATACGGGCCGCTTCGGTGCACCGCCGCGTGCGCATGCTGGTTCACGATGTCCGTGACAGCATGCGAGGTGTTCCCCCCAGGGAACGCTGTCTTTCCTTGTGCTCCTTCAATGGGCGCGTGGCCCTCTCGTCTGGGCCGTCGGCACGAGGGCAGCGACCACAGGCAGGCGCCACAGCGGCGTTCAAGCGGGCAAGAGGATTTATAGAGGGCTCGCGCGCCCGTGTACAGGAAGCCTGCACGGGGCAGACCGGCTTGTGAGCAGGGGCGATGCAGCGCCCCAACCACCACCCGCCAGATTGCGGGGCCCAGTCATGTGCTGCAGCCTCCATCACCGTATGGTGCGCTCCGAGGGCGGGCAGTTGTGCCGCGCCCGTCGGGCGCGGCACAAGGCGTATCAACGCAGTTGAGTAGACGGGTCCTGCCTGGCGGCGTGCTCGTACAAGGCGGTGATGGCCGCGTGTGTGACGGAGGCCGAGCCGGCTCCTCGGGGGTAGACGACTTTCTTGGCGTACTGACCGATGCAGTTAGTCGCCGCATGCGCAGCGCACTGCGTGATGACCAAACTGAAATCGGAGTTGCGGGCCGTCTCCTTCAGATGCTTGGATGCGACCTTTTCTGCCGAGAGCACAACCTTCACACGGGGGAACTGGCGGGTGATGCGGTCGTGGACACGCTGGAGCACGCCCTCGTCCAGGCCGTAGACGAGAATCTGCGCGGCTTCGACAACCGGCTCGTTCTCCTCGGTGCGCGAGGAGGTTTGCTCAGGCCAGTCCAGCCCGAGCCCCAACTCATTACTGAGCGACCGCGCCGTTGAGAGGTATGCGCCGTCGAGCCGGCGCATGTGGAGATGCAACGGGGCGAACAGGAGTTGGGCTGTCTGCACGCGGGCTGCGGGTGCCGGCGCGGCCCATGCCACCAGGCGATCGATAAAGTCGAGGGCCTGCCCGGCCGTCTCGGGCGCGACCCATTCGTCGAACCGCACGCTCATTTGTTCCAGGAACTCTTCGTATTCTGCAGCCTGCGGGGCTGAGCGAAGGAATAGTTCCAGGAGCAGGTCCAGGACTGCGAGATTCGCTGGGTCGCAGCGCTGGTTGACGATGCTCCGCATGATCGTGGTCAACGTGTGCGGGAACGTGACTTCGGAGCGGGTCAGTTCT
The DNA here is from genome assembly GCF_033792805.1 of Streptomyces sp. PA03-1a. Classification (NCBI taxonomy): domain Bacteria; kingdom Bacillati; phylum Actinomycetota; class Actinomycetes; order Kitasatosporales; family Streptomycetaceae; genus Streptomyces; species Streptomyces sp. PA03-1a. Next base: position 17,683 of record NZ_JARAVO010000082.1, on the reverse strand, counting down.
TGCAGGAACGGACCGAGCGCGTACTGCCATACGACCTCGTACTCGGCATCTGTGAGACTGCCGAACACCTCGGCCATCTCACCGTCGGATATCGAATCAGGCGGCACTGAGGTGCCGCCTCGACGGATGTCCATCCTGCGACAGAGGTCGAAGGCAGCCTTGTCGCCCTGGGCGACAGCCGCGACCACTTCTGCCCATGTGCTGAGTGCCGTCTCAGCCGGGACCTTTTTGCCCTCGGCCATGTCCGACTGCGCGGAGTCCGGTTCCCTAGAGCCTGCTGGAGGGGCTTGGCGGCGATAGAACGCGAGTGTTTCGGGCACGTCGTCCCCACGCCCTTGGGCATCGAGCAGAGCGATGCTGCGCGAAAGTTCCTCCTCTTCACCTCGCGCGTGCATGCCCACTAGCAGCACCCTGACGGCCTGCTCGCTGAGGTCCAGCAGGTTTGTATCCGCCAGCAGCGAGAGATGGCTGTCCGGCGCCTTCAATGCGTCTACGGCGCGGGCCAGGTCCCCGTCAGCGAGCGCGGGTTCGATGTGCGCTGTGAACAGAGCCGACAGCACCATGTCCTTGACCAAGACCGGCGGGCCCTGAAGCAGTACTTCGCGCAGTCCGCGCAGTGCCAGGACCTCGCGCGCCCTGCCTTGCGCGGCCCACAGCCTGATCTCCAGGTGTTTGACGTTGGCCGGTGAGAGGCCGCCCTGGCGGTCGATCTGCTGGAGGAGAGCCTGGGCCGTCTGTGGTGCACCGCTGAGGAGGGCTGCTTCGAAATCTGCCAGCAGACGCCCCAGCGGCTTGGGTGCGGACCAGGTCCGCGCGGGGGCCCGCTCCACCACCTCCACCATGCGTTCCAGCGCAGTCCTCAGGCGCTTCCTCTCGTCCGTGTCGGCAGTTGCCTGGACGACGAAGGTGCTGCCTGCCCCGTAGCGCTTAAGGATCGCAGCCTCATGCGGCTTGTCGAGCGCGGCAGGTGCGTCGTAGCCGTACTTCGCAAACGAGGGGCCGACAAACGCCACCAGGAGGTCGCGAACAGCAGTGAGCTCCTCGCGCCGGCGAGGAATCACGTAGTAGGCCATGCGCTGCGTTTTCTCGTTCAGCCACGGCAGCACCATCGGCGACTTGCGGTACTTGACGGCTGCATCCCGAAGCAGCGTGATGCCGCTCGGGTACTTACCAGCATCATTGCGGTCCCGATAAAGGAAGTGGTCCACGAACTGCTGTGTATCAGCCGCCTGTTGTGCTGCTTCTTCCTCAGACGCCACGTGCGGTCCATTCATGCTGGTAGTCCACTATTGCCTGCGCCGCGGCCGGTTCGTCCAGCGAATAGGTGATCTTTTCCTTGTTCCGGGCAAGGCCGTTGCGCGTGAAGTTCATGGAGCCCTCGAACATCCAGCCCGGGCCCACCAGGCTCTTCTCGTGAATCACCTCGTCCAGGAAGACCTCCAGATCCGTACTCTCGTCACGGCCCACGGTGAGGCGCTCGAGGAAGAGTGCGTTCGCAGGAGCGTCCTGGGTCACCACGCGCACGGCTGTTCCGCTGTTCGCCAGCATCAGCAGCAGGTCGGACAGCCGGCACTGCAGTGGAGGATTTTCGCCCAGAAGGTAGTCGAAGGAGCCGTCAGCGTTGTCGACCAGGTCCACATCACTGACCCAAGCAGAGACCAGCCAGACCTCACCGCCGGGCGCCGACAGTTGAGCCAGCAGCGCCGTCCGGATCAGTGAGTCGGCGCGCAGGGCGCTGCGCGCATTGGTGCGCAGCGTACGAGGAGGGACTGTCACTGCTCGGACTCCTTGATGACGGCCTTCACGACGACCTCGCGGCTGTCCCTATACACCTGGGTCACCTCGCCGTACAGCTTGAGACTTCCACGGTCCACGCGCAGGGCAGGGATGTTCAGCAGTACACGGCGCAGCAGTTCGGGCCGGTCCAGGGGAACGACCACTTCGGCGGCAGGATGCGATGCGAGCACCTGGGCATACCTGGCAGGCCAATCCGGCGATGTGGCGTCCAGGCGCGGCCATGCCTGCGCGTGCACGGCGGCTGCCAAAAGACGATCCAGGATCTGCGGGTTGTCCACCGCACGGTAGGGCTGGTAGGAGTCCAGATGGTAGTTCCGTGCCTGGTCACCCCGGGGCCACAGGATGCTGAAGGCCTGGTCCGGGCTGATCTTGTGAGGCAACTGAATCTTGGACGCGCCTACGGCGTAGGCGATGACCCGGGAGTCGACCTCGATCCCGGTTGCTTCTTCCAACTGGTCCCATGCCTGCACCAGGGCAAGGGCCGTCGCGTCGGTCAGGCTGTCGGAGCCGCGGCGCAGCAAGCGCATCGCAAGCGATGCGATATCACTGTGCCGCGGCGCACCATCCAGTTCGCTCCAGGCGGACCGGATGCGCTGCAGTGCGTCCTTGCTGTCCTGAGCCGACGCCGCAGTGCGCATCTCGCTCATCGCCTGGGCCAACTCCCCGTGGGGCTCGGCCTCCACCACATGACGGAGCAGATTCGTCAGCCGTACATCGGTCTGCTCGAAGCTGTTGGGACGCAGAGCCGTGCTCACCAGGTTCCAGAAGCGGGCAGGATCACGCCCGTATGTCTCCGCCAACTTCTCCACCACGCCGAGCCCGCCCTCGGACGTCTCGCTGATCCAGATGTGATCCGGTGCCGAACCGGTACCCGGCACCACGTCGAGCGTAAGGTCCTGGTCGCGTGCGTCGGGACAGGCTCGGGTCACAGCCTCCAGGACCGCGGCGGCCAAGGTGTCCCGGTAGGCGCGGCGGGCCAGGTCGGCTGTGCGGATATGGAGGTTCTCGCCGAACAGTAGTGAGCCGGCGTCGTCCAGCACGGCCACGACATCGGGGTTTTGGCTGAGTTCCTGCAGATCGCTGATGACACGGTCGGCAGGACTGCCGACGTCCGCAGGCGAGGCAGAGGGATCCTGCCTGTAAAGCAGCGGGATGACCTTCGTGATGCTGTCCCGCCAGGCGCCCTGCGACAGTCCCGCGTGAATCGCCTCGGGCTTGGTGCCCTCCAGTCCCTCGAGCGCGAACGCGGAGAGGTAGACCAGGGTCAACCATCCACGCTGGAACGAGTTGGCTGCCTCAGCGATCCGCTGGTCCTCCAGGACGGTGTTCACAAAGGCCTTCGAACGCCACTGGGGAGAGTTCAAATGCTTCACCACGCCCGGCACAGAGGGATCAAGGGGCGCAATCTGAATCCGGACGGCGTCGACGGACGAGGTGAACCCCATGGCTGCCCTCGCTCCCTCGAGGGCGTAGCTGACCTTCACCTTGTGCCGCTTGCCCGGCTTGCCCTTGATCACTTCAGCCACGGCGCCATAGGTCATCCGGCGCACCTCGGTGGGGTTGCTGGAGGTGTGAGTGGCGAACCCGATGGACAGCACCTGATCGCGCCACTCGGGCACCTTGGGTACGTCCGCTGCAACCGGCGGACCCGCGGGGTTGTCCACGAATTCGGTGGCCCACAAGGGGATGCCCTGCGAGGAGGTCGCGATCTCCTTGTCCGGCTGCGCAAGTCTGATCCGCCGCGGGCGAGTGACCTCGACCGTCTGCACATCCGTGCGGCCGGTATCCCAACGACCCTGCCGCTCCGCCGCGTCGAGGACGCTCCCGAGATCGACCACGGCATCAGCGACTCCGGTGGGAACCTCCAGCCACGTGCGGTGGCGGTCATCGCGATACCCGAAGCGGCGGCTGACACGGCCGGGCACAGCTTCCCGCAGCGCGCGGCCTACGGGCAGCTTGTCTTCGTCGTCGGACGTGGCGAAGGGGAGATCAAAGCTCACCTCCGGAAGATTCAGCGGAGCAAAGAGCGAGGTCGTCACGAACTCGGGCAGGAAAGCCTTCCGGTCGACCGTGCCAGGGTCTTGATGGATCGGCGATGCGCCGACCTTAAGACGTCGCAAGAGAGTCGGAGCGACTGCCAGCAGCAAAGACCGGGGCTGCTCCCACAGCAGGGCCTGCACTTCGTCGGGGCTCAGGCGCAGCGCGGCTCGTAGATGGTTGGCTAGGGAGCGCAGGAGGGTGTCATCCCCGTCGAGGAGTTTCTCCAGATCCTCAGTGATCGCGCGCCGGGCGGCGGGCAATTGCTCATGGTCATAGTCAGGGCGGGTGTTTCCTGTCGCCAGCGTTCGGGCGCTGACCCACAGGCTGCGGTTACGCAGTCGGCTGCCGAGCCAGTCGATGAACGCCTGAGCGCCCTGAATCTTGATGATGTGGCGGTTGTGCACCGGCAGGGTGCGAGGGGTTACCTCGGGAGCGAACAGGGACACGTAGTCCTGGTAGGCCAGCCGGTCTCGGCCGAAGTCGGACAGGGCGACGATCGTGAGCGGGCGCGTGCCCCTCTCCCGTCCGGCCCGGCCCCGGCGCTGCAGGAAGGAAGCTGGATCGCGAGGCGCCTTGTGCTGGACCACCAGTCCGACGTCGGGATCGTTGAAACCGACTTCGAGAGAGGCTGTCGCGACGACAAGATCGGCGTCCGCGTCGACGCCCGCATCCTGGGAGGACGTCCGGCCGATCCTCAACGGACGCTGACTGAGGTCGGCACTGAGGCTGTGCCCGATCAACTCCGGAAGGTTCCAGGACTGGCCCGCGAGGTAGCGCTCCTCTTCGGCCGGCAGATCCATGGAACGCAGGGCCGCCAGGACTGCAGCCCCCCACCTTCGGCGGTTTTTTCCGTACTGCCCGCCCTCTGCGTCCCGCAGGTCGTCATAGAGGCGGTTGGTGACATCCAGGTCGTCGGTGAAGAGAAATCCCTTGGTCCCGTGCAGCGTCGTGCCGGCCGGCCGATTCCTGTCGAGCAGGCGTCCGTGGAGCATCGCCGTCTGGATGGTGGTGGACAAAAGGCTCGTGCCCGACAAAGGGTCGCCGCGAAGCGCGAGGTGGTACTCGCGGCCCTCCGACTCCATGTCCCTGCTGTGCGGCTCGATGAGGGTGACGCTTTGCGCAGGGAGCCCGACGAGTTCCGCCATGAAGCGGTCAGCTTGACGCAGGGTGGCGCTCAGCCCGACGAAGGTGACGTGGCCACGGCGTGCGTGACGCCAGCGCCGCAGCAGCAGGGCTGTTTGGGCTCCCGTGGAATCGGAGTAGGTGTGCACCTCGTCGAGCAGGACGACACGGGGACCGTACCCGGTCCAGCCGAGAGTCCTGCTCAACTTCGACCCCGCGCTGTTGCGGTTAAGCATCTCTGTCGTGGTGAAGAGCAGCTTGGGCGGAACCCTGTTGATCGACTCCCGGGTGAAGGCCATGACCCCGTCAGGTATCTCCCCCTCCTTGCACACCGAGCACCGCAGCACCTCAATGTTGCGGACTCTGTCCTCGTCAGACCAGAGCATGGTGCCGCCGTCCCCGGTCGGACACGTCAGATAGGGACAGACGCGGGCCCCTCCCTGCTCGGCCCACATATAGGTTCCGTGCGTCACATCGTCGCTGTAGGGCGGTGTACGCCCGTAGAGCACGCCGATCGTGGGACTGGGCAGACCTCGCTGCCGCAGTTCAAGGGCGTTCCTGATTGCTTCACGCAACTGGTCACGCAGCAGTTCGATGCGCGGATACAGCGCGAGGGTGTGCACCCCCGCGCCCTTGTGGTTGGCCATCGCCGCGAAGGCCGGAAGGTAGAACGCGAGGGTCTTGCCGCTACCCGTGCCGGCACCGACCACGACGCCACGCGAATCGCCGCTCGCCAGGGAGTTTGTGACGGCTTTGGTAGCGTCGACCTGGAAACGCGAAAGGGCATACGAGCCGATCAGCACCCCGGCGACCGTGGAGTGCATCCCCGTCCACCCTGTCGTCGTCTCCATCTCGGCGATCGCCTGCGCGGCCGAGACCTCACGCTTGGGATAGTGGCGCTCGGAGACGTGCAGGCGGTAGTCGGCGACCAGAGGCTTGCCTCTCTCCCACCAGTCAGCCTGCAGCGGAGTACCAGGCCAGGGGCCGAAGATCTGCCGCAGACAGGCAGTCAGCCGAACCCCTTCGGCGAACCGTGTCCGATACCGCTCGGCTCCGCCGAAGGGGACGTAGAAGAGAAGCCGCTGATTGATCAGCGCCGACTTCAACTGGTCGGCGTCAGAGAACAGTGACGCCGCGTCGTCGTCCTTCTCGAGTACCGACCACAGAGCATCCTCCACCTCTTCCCCGGAGAGCGCGCCGTCGGTAACGCCCCATTCAAGAAGGGGCAACTCCCGCTCCTCCAGGGCAGTGAGTGCCTTCCCCAAAACGGCGCGGCGCAGTGTCGTTGATACCACAGGTCGTCAGTTCGCCTTCCGAGTGACGGTGTACCAGCTGTCCTGGTCGTACTCTCGCAGCAGTGCGATGTCTGCCTCCGTGAGTTCTCGAAGAGTGACCCCGCCTGCATCCAGCCGGTTGATGAGTTCGAGGAGCCCCTGCGGTGCATCGGCCGGCGCATGCTGAAGGAGCGCCGAAAGCGCGTTGCGGTCGCTGCAGAATGCGAGGATGCTGGCGCTGTCGACCTTGGGGCGGTTTGCCTTGGCCTTCATCGATTCATAGAGCTCAGTCGCCTCCAGTCGCTCATCGAGGCCAAGGGTGACAAAGCGGGCAGGGGAGACCTCTTGGATCCGTGCAGCGGCCCACGTCTTCCAAAGCTGTCTGAGGGAGGCACTCAACTCGCTGGTGAACGCCTCCAAGGCGCGCCTGGCATCAACGAAAGCCCGGTCGCCTGGCAGGCCGCCGCGCGATTTGGATTCGAGTTTGGCCCGTGCCGTGTCGAAGCCGGACATGTCCAGAGTCTGGCCGGTGCGCTCGCGAAGCAGCACCGCGGTCTGCTGCTGCATCATCGCTGCCTGCAACGCTGTGCGTACCTCATCGATACGGCGGAGCACCCGCTCCTGGTCGTCTCGCTCCTTTTGGCTTTCAGAGATGCTGCGGGCTGTGTTCTGCAGTTCCTGCGCCTTCTCCAGAACCGTCACGCTGCTCATTCGCCTGCCTCCGCTTGGGGTGTGGCGTTATCTACGGCCTGCTGCCACTCCACGAGCAGACCTGCCAACTGGTCGGCGGCATCGCTGACCGCGTTCTGGGTCTGCATCCGCGCTGCCGCGAGAGCGGTGTCGAGCAAGGCGTCGGCGGTCTTCAGGTAGGCGCGCATCTCCTGCAGATGCGGTGAGCGTGGCGCGGCCACCACAGCCAGGAGGCTCTCGGCCTTCTGGTCCTCTCTGGCGCGGGACAGGTCCTTCTCCAGCACGGACACCGTGTTCCAGTCGGCTTCCGCGACGGCTGCAGCCCGCATCTCCAACTCAGGCCCCTGGGGCCCTGTGATGCCTTCGGCGTTGGCCATCTGCAGGGCCGTGGAGACCTGCTGGACGAGGCGGTCACCGGGGCCGCTCGACTTGGGAAAATGTTCTCGGATCTCGTGGACGAGGGTGGTCAACTCTTGCAGTTGACCACGCACCGCAACGTCCCATCCGGCGCGAAGGGGCTGCGCGGCCTCCTTGGCCCACTTCGGCAGGTCAATGCTCGACAAATCCCACTTCTGGGCGGCCTCCTTCACGAGGGCAACGGCACGTGCCGCGTCAACGACGTGGACGGCACCCGTGGCACCCTGGCCGAGTCCCAGAGAATTGAGCAGTGCCTCCACAAGACCGGCGCGATGCTGCAGGTGTGCCTCAAGCCGCTTCCTCCATGTCTCGGTGCGCGACGAACTGTCCGGCCGAGCCCATGCCTTCCCCTTGTCGAAGGCGGCGGCATAGAGGGCATCGATCGGCATACCCGGGACAACTCGCCCGGCGAGGGCAGCCCCGAGCAGAGATACGCGCAGTCCGGAGACCAGGTCCCCGTCGGCGTGTTCAGCGTTGAACGCGACCCGTTCACGCAGGGCCGCTCGGTGTTTCTCTGCGGAGCTGGCGAGTCTGACGACGTCTTGCGGCCGCATCCCGTCGGCGTCCTGGGCGTGAACCCTGACCAGGCTCTTGAAGAACTCGCCGTTGCGCGGGTTGCGCTCCAGGGTGACTGCTGCGTTCTTATTGAGCGCCTCGGCACTGGCGTCCTCGATCGAGACTGTATTGGCTTTGACGGTCCAGCCAGCTCCTTCTGCGTCGCCGACTCCGATCGGCTTGATGGGAGGCGTCAGCCAGTCCTCCCTGTAGTGCACCGATCGGGAGACCATGGTGCGGACGATGTTCGCCACCTCGGTGGTGAGGCGTGATCCGCTGGCCGCCCAGTCTTCCACCACGTCGAGTTTGCGCTGGAGAGCGGGAGGAACCCGTGGTGTCTGCGGCGCATCGACGAGCGTGATCGCGGGCTGGGAGGTCTCTCCGGCGGGCAGGGTGCGGACGAGACTGGCACCTCGCCCTTCTATGTCCAACTCCGGAAGGGAGAATGCCTCGCCGATGCCCTGTAGCAGGTTCGCTGGCTGGGCGGGGGCGTCAGCCCAGAACTCCAGCGCCTTGCGCCGGCGCTTGGCGTTCACAGGGTCGCGTGCGTCGATATCTGCGCTGACGCTGTTGGGCAGTGCCTTGTCGACGCCCTTGACGGCCTTGTAGTTCTCCTGAAAGAAGGTGCTCGGGAACTCGCCCTTCCTGATCGACCCGTAGGCGTCGTTCAGGATCGGGATGACTCCATTGCCGAGAACGGTGCGCGGGATGAACGCGTAGGGGTTCTCTTGCGGAGCCACGCTGTGAACAACACGCGTCAGTGCCGCACGATTGAAAGGGTAGAGGCCGAACCCGTCGACGGATGCACCGAAAGAGCCATGACAAAGGCTCTTTACAGTGCAGTCGTCGCACTTGTTGGGGACCGATTCGCCGCCAGCGCGCTCCAGTGCATCACGCCCCACTCGTGCAGCATTGAGGTACTTCGCGACGAACCTGACGATGTCCTCTGTCCCCGTCTTGCTTTCTCCCAGAACGATGTCCAGGTTGTAGACGAATCCTCCGGTGGACGTGCTGATCCTGGAGGCTGCGGTCTCTGGAAGGTCGTGGAAATATCCGCTCGTGATCGCCATGAGGGTCCGCATGGGCGCGAGAGCCGTCTTCCCATCCCGCTGCGACGTCTCGGTGATCGCATCGAGCAGGTCTCCTTGGACACCTTGGATGAGGGCGAAATCCTCCACCAGGAGGATGATCTCCTTGCCCTGGCGGGCGTAGATCTCGCGCACCTTCTGCATCGCTCCCAGGAGGCGACCACCTCCAAGCGACGATAGTTCCTGGACGGCCTTGTCCCAGTGGTCGTTGAGCAGCTCCACAGCCAGCACTTGCAGGTCGGGCCTGGACATCACCATGCCGAAGATTTGCCGCGTAGGAGCCGCCATGTCGCCGGCGATGGCGTCAGGGCTCAAGGGAAGGTCGCCGAGAGAGAAGCGTGGAGGGCGTTCCTCGCCGGACTCCCGGTCGCTAAGGAAATGCTCGGCGAACCGGGGGATGAAGTTGTCGGGCTCCAGCATCTGCTCCTGCAGAAGCGGATCCTGCAGGAGCAGGGAGATGCCTCGTGGTCCGACGAGTTGGCGCTTCTTCCCGGAGACCGCCTCCTTGCTGAGGTCGGCAAGAGTGACGCTCAACTGGGTGATGAGACGGCGCGCCAACGAGGCCGCGGTGAAGGTCCCGGTGACATGCCGGATGTCCTTGCGGATCTGTTCGATCTCTTCGTCCTGGACCCCGTCGAGGAGAGAGTCGATCACATGCCGCAGACTAGTCTTGGACTTCTCGAGGTAGATGATCTTTCGGTCGTCGGAGTGCGTGATCTTCTCTTTGACCCAGCGCACCAGGTGGGACTTGCCGGATCCTGATTCACCGACCACTGGCAGCAGCAGCGTTCCGGTGTTCGTGCGCCGGTTGAGGAAGTCGTCCTGGACATCCTCTTCTGTGACGCTTTCGCCCGTGCTGCTGAACGATCGGCCATTGATCCGGCAACGCTGAATGCCCAACCGTGTGTGCGTGGAGAGGAAGACGGCGGGGGAGGAGACGACCGCCTCCGTCTGGATCGTGGAAGTCACGTTCTCCACGTCCCAGCAGACGAAGCGATGGAAGTCAGACATGGGCGGCCTCCTGTCGGGCGATGGCGGAGCAGAGGCGCATGGACGACTGCTCTGGGTCCTGCACCTTGATCGGTTGCTTCGCGTCGGAGTCGCTGCTCAGGACGAGCCACTTCTCGTACTCGCCTCGCATTAGGGCGAAGGAGAGTGCCGCGCCGGCAGTCCGGTCGTCCGCAAGCCCGTATCCCAGGCTGTTGGAGATGGCTCCGCCAGGAAGGACAGGAAGGTGTTCGCGCAGCAGGCGCAGGACATCCAGGGCGTCCACAGGAGCATCAGGTGGCAGGTGCTCTTCCAACACCTGTCGTACGGCGAGTGTGCAGTCCGGAATGTAACGCTGGGCGATGTGGGGTGCCGGGGCTCCCAAGCCGAGGGATGTCGCCCACGTCGTGAATGGTGACCATCGAGTGTCGTTCACAAACACCAACTCACCATCGGGCGCATCCCTTTGATGCTGACTGTCCACCACGGCCCAATTGAAGGACTCCGAGAACGGGTCGCGGGTCAGGCTCCACACAAGAGCCCGCCGCAGGTCATCGGCGGTCTCGGCCGGTTGGTGTCCGCGCAGGCCCAGCACGGCGGAGCGCAGGCCGCACTGGAAGGCCGGGTAGTCGTCCCAAGGGAGGGCCGCAAGGTCACCCGCCAAAACCCAGTCCTGACCGTCGCCGCTTTCCTCAGCGAGCCCCAGTGACCGCAGGGTGGTGAGGGCGTAATGGACCGTGGTGAGCTTCTTCGATTCGCGGCTGTGCGGTTCAAGGAAGGCGCGCAGCGTGTCGTAGGCCACCGGCCCGGATTGCGAGGCCAGGAAGCGCACCACCACCCAGATCTCGCCGGGATACGGTACGGGCGTGTTGAGCAATGCCATTACCTGAACTCGCTTCTCGCATGCTGGATGTTCAACGACGGGTGGGTGGTCACAAAGGGAACCCCGGGCCGGTTCGGATCCTGTACCTGCCACGGCAGCAGGAGGTAGAGAGGGTCCCCGTCCTCAAGTCGGTAGCGGAGCTCTTCTTCGAGGAACGACGTCGCCTCATCGGCAACCCAGACGATGGTGGCCTGGGTGCCACTGCCCACCAGGCTGCTGTCGTGATCGACGAGCACCGGATGACCTGGTGCCTGCTCCTGAATCTGCCGGGCCAGTCCCGTGTTAAGGCCAGGGCCGGCGAAGTGGCAGGCACCCGACCGTGCCAGTTTCACCAGCACAGGCAGCAAGTTCTCTTTGCGCTCCGCAGGGTCGTGCCAGTAGATGCTGAGGTGCGAGGTCTGGGGGTGTAGGTGGGCCAGAGGACTGTCGCGCGGGGGCCACTCAACAGCGGCCGGGTCCGGCGAGAGCGGCCTGCGATAGTGAGACGCCGCTCCTTCACGCGGAAGTCCCTGACGTCGGCAGGCAGGACAGCCACGGCAGGCTGCCATGGTGTAGTGACGCCCACCGTTGCTTCCTGTGATCGAGTAGTACTCGGCTAGAGTGTCGGCAATGCACCGCTCGTGACGCAAGACCGTCAGCATCGCGCGCAGAGAGTTCCGCTGAGCATCCTTGACGCCTGAGCGGATGCGCTCGTAGGCGACGCGAAAGTGCTCTGGATTGTTGGTGCGCCCCTCCACCAATTCGATCTCGATCCGGTCTCGGGCAGTTTCGTAGAACGCGGTGATCCGCGCCTGCCAGGCCGGGGCGTCTTCGCCGGGCTCACGCATCGGGGGTGTGGGAGGGAAGACCCGGATCAACCCGACGCGATCCATCATGTTGAGCAGGCGAACGTTCCAGTCCTTGTGCGTGGCGTACCCCACAGGCATCCGCGGTGGCCGCACGGTCAAGTCGAGCAAGTAGCGGTTTGCGTGCAGGTGATGCCCCTTGGTGAACATCGCCCGCCACCGTCCCCATGCGGTGTCCGCCATGAGGATCTTCTGCTCGTTCAGGGACTGGGCTGTGGCCTGGTCGCCAGGTGCCGACGCCAGGTAAGCGAGTGAGGGACTGCCGTCACGGCCGCCTCGTCCGACCTCCTGGTAGTAGCGGTCCACGGTCTCGGGCACGCAGGCGTGCACAACGCTGCGGACGTCGTCGAGGTCGACACCCAACCCGAAGGCGGAGGTGCCGACGACGACGTCGTACTCGGTCGTGACAGCGCCATGGCTCGTGCGGCCCGACCACCCCTCAAGCGCGCGGCGGCGCCCCGTATCGTTGATGTCTCCATGCACGACCGCGACGCGCTGCATCCCTGCAGCGCGCAGAGCCTGGGCCCATTCGGTGGCGTGCTTCTTCTGGGTCGCATATAGCACCATCGGTTTTGGCAGGCGCGCAACAGCCCGGAGCACTGCTTGGGAGCGCGCCTCCTCCGAGTCGAAGGCGTCCAAGAAGTAGGCCGGCTCGCTGCGCAGTTCGGAGGACCAGACCACATTGGTACCTTCGTCGGAACCGAACAAGCCTCGTAGCGTTGTTACTTGTTGCTCGGTGAGCGTGGCACTCATCGCAACCGTCCTGGGGGCGTGCCCCTGGGGCGCGACCTCACGCCAAGCCCGGTGCCGGGCGGCCAGACTCTGAAATCCTGAACGGAACTCGTTGCCCCACTGCTCGACGAGGTGTGCCTCGTCCAGGATGACGTAGTTCAGATGGCCGTTCTGGGCGGCGTCGTGCAGGGCTTTGCTCAGGCCTGCGACCACGGCTTCCGGCGAAGCGATCACCAATGCCTGTCGCCCCGCGGAGATGTCCGAGCGCATGTGCTCCTTGTCGGCCTCGCCCAACTCCCCGAAGTAGGCGTACCGCTTGTGCAGGGCGCCAGGATCACGCCTGCTCAGCAGCGCACGGACACGCCGTTCCATGTCGATGGCCAGGACCACGGTGGGCACGACCATCACGGACACGCCGCTGCCTTGGTGGGCCAGCATGGCCCCGGCGAGTGCCACCGGCGTCTTGCCGTGGCCTGTAGGCAGGCAGACTAGGAGGGTTTCACCCGGCGGCATTAGTACTGTCGAGCGAGCTGCTTGCCGCTGCCCTTTGGAGAAGTAGTGCTCGTAGCCGAGGACGTCCGTCCAAAACGGGTCGGCCGGCGTGGCTTCCAAAACTCGGGCCAGGCTTGAGTCTTTGCCCAGCACTGCTTCACGGACCTGCGCTAGACCCGCTTCCTGCGCTGGTCCGTCGCCCTCGACCGGAGCCCACTCCTGGCCCCGCACCAGCGCGCGGCTCCCGTCTACCACCACGTCGCATCCGCCCGCTCGCCACTGATCGACGGTGGGCAGACCTTCTCGCAACGGCACCGACAACCGACCTGTCCGGCCCAATGCCTGGTGATGCAATACCAGTTGCCGAGTCAGCGAGACGATGTCCAGCCAGCCGGTGCTGCCGTTGTCTATCCCAGCCAGGGCATCCGCCAGACGGCGTAGAACGCCTTTGGCTAGTACGTCCGGCTTCACCTCGGGCCACTGGTTGAGAAGGTGCTGAGCGCTCACCCATGCGTCGTCAGACATCAGTAGGCCAGTTCCAATCCGCGGCGGACGAGGCAGGCAGCCGCCACGACGCGGACAACTGGCTGCGACAGCCCTTCGGCGAGCGAAGTCAGCACCTTCGCGTCGGTGACCAGGCCTTCGGTGTCGCGCAGCAGTCGGCCAGCGGCCTGCCGAGCTTGGGCTTGCGAGTGCAAAACCGCGGAGACCTCGAGCGCCTTCTGCTGGGCGTCCTGGCAGACCGCCGCGAGATCTGTGTGCTGGTGCAGGAACCTCAGCGCTGCCTGCTGTGCGTCACGGACGTACGTGGCCGCGTGCTCCTGGCCTCCGAATACCTCAAACAACTCCGAGACGCGCTGGCTGTTGTAGTTGCGGTCCCCCTTGCTCTTGTCGTAGCGACGATTCAGAAAGGCCAACTGGCCGTCCACGGTCACGGGCTGGTTCGTGCCGGACTCGATCCAGACGCGTCTGATGACAGGAGGGAAGATCCGATCCGCCTGGCGGCGCAGAGCCCGTGCCGCGTCCGTGCTGTCTTGGACGTGCTCCAGCGCGGCAGAGGTGTCCGCCTCGATGAGAAAGTCGAAACCGAAGTACGGCTGTGGCTCGTGCCCCGGTGGCATCCTCTGGTCGATCCGGCGGAAGGCGGCACTCTGCCCGAGACTGTCATTGAGGACGGCATCGGACAGCATGTCCACTAGGGGATTGCCGACGCGGAACAGCCGTGCGTCCCGGCTGCGCAGCGCACGCGACCGGTTGAACATCGCATGAGCGACCTCATCGTCCGGGATGCGATTTTTGATCCGCTCCCAGTGAAGGGGAGCAAGGAGCGGACGGCTCGAACCATTGTTGATCAGGAAGCGCCGAGCCGGGGATCCCTCGATGGAACGATCGAGGGAAGACAGCTTGATCCCCCCTCCGGCGGCGTCCGTGTAAGCCAGGAGTGCCCCTTCTATGTCGGACCAGTCACGCTCGACTTCAGTCAGTGCGGCCGGAACGCTGCGCAGGCGCTGCGATGAGATGTGAATGCTTTCCAAAAGGTCCATTTTGAGGATCTCGTCGCGCTCCTTGCCGAGCCGGGCAAGCACGTTCTGCTGCTGTGCCAATAGCCCTTCCGGTCCGTCCTCAACCGCCCCGGTCCATACAGTCTCGACTGACTGGGCTATCGCGTCCTGGAGGGTGGAGACGGAACCGTCGAAGACCTTGTAAGCGTCCCCGAGCAGGGTGGCCCATGCCTCCGTAAAGGAGCCGTCGGGGCCATGGTCCTCGGCCAGTCGGAATTGGTGCGCGGGACCAGTGGTTCCGGGCAAAGCCGGGCCCGGGTAGCGGTCGACGCGGCCCAGACGCTGTTCCAGTTGGTTGGGTGACCAGGGAAGCCTCAGATGCACGACGCAGTCGGCTGCCTGCAGGTTTAGACCGTCTTCGGCCGTGTCGTCGGCCAGGAGTACCGCCTGTCGGGGCAGGCGATCGGCCCACCGAGAGATCTCGGTCGCCGCCTTGGCCGCGCCCAGCGTACGCGTGTGCTGGGCGGTCACTACCTTCGGAAAGTCACGGCGCAGTCTGCCTGCGAGCGCGTCAGCCAGCCGGCCGGGTCCGCAGAAGACGACGGTGCGCTTTGCCTTGCGCATCACGGGAAGAAGCGCCCGGATGACGTGCTTCAGGTTCTCCTCGCTCGGCTGGGCCCCTGCAGGCCAGTCTTCCTCGGCCTCGGCCAGCACGGTCTTCTCACATGCAACCACCGGGACACTGGCGAGCAGTTCCCTCTCCCGCGGTGAGAGCCCGGCACGTTCGCTAGCGCCGGTGTCGCCCATCACCCGCCACCGGAGCGCGTCGATGGCGTCGTAGGGAAGCGCGGGTGCCCGCGAGGTGAGAATCGCCAAGGGCATGGCGAACTGCGAGAGTTGATCGCTCATCCCCTCGTTCTCCAGGTGCTCGCGAACCGTGCTCCACCAGCGCATCACGAATGCACCCCCGGCCTCTACGACCGTCGAGGGCGAGTGGATGAGTCCGGGGCGCTGACGGCCGCGCACCTCATAGGGGAGTGCCTCGGCGTCCGGGCCGCTGCCCTCTTGCAACACCGCTTCACGCCGGTTGCGAATCACTCGGCGATGGATCCGGTATGTCTCACTGATGTGAGCACGTAGCTCAATGACCCGACGGGCGAACTCATCCTGCGCATCGGGGTTGATCAGCTCGTCCTCCTCGTCAAGCATGCCGAGGACCTCATCCGCGAGCTGAGCCAGACGGACATCACTGGAGGGAACCTGTGCTCGGATCTCCTCGATGGAGTCCCGGATGACATACGTGTACTCCGGGTCCAGGGAGTAGACCGAGTTGGCCAGTTCCTCGCGCATGCGGTAGCGGTCCTCGAAGTCCTGGCGCCGCTCCCACGAGTAGAGCTCTTTGTCGAGCAGGTGAAGCAGACCAAGGTTCGTCAGGTATCCGGACGTCACGGGGGTGGCAGACAGCAGCAGCAGCCGCCTGGCCGAGTGTGCAAGTTCGCACAACTCCTTGTACGGCGTCTTATCCGGACGTGCCTGCACGAGTGCGTGGGCCTCGTCCACGACGACGAGGTCGGCCTGCCTGTATCCAGCCCACTTCTCGGGGGTCTCGTGGCTGGTCACGACGATCGTCGCATCAGGGAAGTCCTCGGTGTGGAACTTGTTCTTGAGTTCGGACAGCCACTGTCGGCGAAGAGCAGCCGGCGAGACGACTACTACACAGGCGCCGGGATTGTCGATGAGGATCTGGCGCACAACGTAACCTGCCTCGATCGTCTTCCCGAGGCCGACTTCATCGGCCAGGAGGTACCGCTGGACCGGGTCGGAGAGGACGGTGAGCGCGGCGTTCACCTGGTGCGGAAAGATCTCCACCGTCGACGAAAGAAACGTGCTCATGTCAGCGCAGGCGCCACGCTGCCGGACGAGGTTCTTGAGGATCGGGAGCCTTGCGTCCCGGTACGGCGTCGTACTGCCGCCGCGGACTGTCAGATCCGCTGCAGGGTCCAACACAGGGCGATCCCAACGCACGTAGAGATGTTCCTCATGAACAGGTAGGTCGTAGTCCACATTGGGGAACCGCACGATGTAGGAACGTTGGGCGGGCTCTGCCTGTATCACGCGGCCCGCATTCCACAGGCCGTCCGGACTCCGCCACCAGATTCGCTCCTCGCGCTCCAGGTGGACCAGTTGAGCCAGGTGGTCCGCCACCCATTGCGACTGTGCGATCGTTGCGGCGGGCGACTCGAAGTAATCAACGCGGATGCGCCCCGCGTCTACCTCCCCGACTTTGCCGATTCCCGGGCCCCCCGGTATCCGCACAAAGGTCCCGAGTTGTCTTGCGCTGCTCATGTGGCCCTGCTTCACAATCCCGCCCCCACCTGTTGTGCAGGTCGCCCCTCCCAGGGCGCAGCGCCCCCCGGCGCCGTAGCTGCATATACTTCACTATTTGATCACAAGTTCTCTGGGTTGTTGAACCCTTGAGGATGTGCCGTCTGCAAGGAGCGGATGCGGTAACACCCACAGAGCAACGTGCAACGGATGATAGGGGGCGGCGATGCCTCTCGTCATCGTTTCCGCAGGTCGGATGCCAAAGCGGGCACTCCCCCTTACCGGCCAGGTGGGGCAGCCTGCCTGCACTCCAGGCGGTCATCCCCGACTGCGCTCGCTCTGCGCCCGGTCACGTCCGCTGG
Organism: Streptomyces sp. PA03-1a; assembly: GCF_033792805.1. Classification (NCBI taxonomy): domain Bacteria; kingdom Bacillati; phylum Actinomycetota; class Actinomycetes; order Kitasatosporales; family Streptomycetaceae; genus Streptomyces; species Streptomyces sp. PA03-1a. Next base: position 572 of record NZ_JARAVO010000082.1, on the reverse strand, counting down.
AGTGGTGTATCGACGGCCACTCGGTGATGGGTCTGCTGCACGATCGGGTGACATCTGAACTGGCTTGCGCTGTGGGGCGGGTGGGAAGGATGTCGCTCTGCCCAAGCCCTATCCGGAAGAGTTCCGCCAAGACGTCGTGCGAGTCGCGAGGAACCGTGGCCTGGGGGTGACGGTCGAGCAGGTGGTCACCGACTTCGAGGTCCACCCGATGACGTTGTGGAAGTGGATGCGCCGTGCGGACATCGACGACGGGGCCGAGCCCGGGGTGACCAGTCAGGAGAGCGCGGAGCTGCGGGAAGCGCGTCGGCGGATCAAGAGGATCTACCCGCTCGTGAAAGAGCCAGCCGCGGACGGAATGCCCGTCACGGTGACGTGCCGGGTGCTCAAGCCCGCCAGACAGCCCTACTACCGCTGGCTCGACAAGCCGGTGACCGACGCCGTGCTGGAGGAGGCTCATCGCGCGAACGCGCTGCTCGACGCCCACCGCGAGGATCCCGAGTTCGGCTACCGCTTCCTGGCCGACGAAGCCCGCAGCTCGGGGGCCGCGATGGCCGACAGGACCGCATGGCGGA